>NZ_JBWKPC010000002.1:0-192100 GCF_059416385.1 Herminiimonas sp. GW821-FHT09C12 | reverse complement strand
CAGAAACCTGTCCATACTGACCTTGTACTACTCTGCACTTTGCTGGTGGAGGTAAGCGGGATCGAACCGCTGACCTCTTGCATGCCATGCAAGCGCTCTCCCAGCTGAGCTATACCCCCTCTTGCGCAGAAGCGAGATTATAGCAAAGCCTTTCTCTCTCTGTAAATGCCCTTTTGCAAAAATATTAAAGATATTTTGCAAGACGCGCTAAGACGACCTCACGACCGAACAATTCAACCACGGCATCGATCGATGGTGTTTGCAATTGTCCTGTGATCAGCAAGCGCAAAGGCATGGCCAATTGCGGCATCTTTAACTGATGTGTAGCCAGCACTTCTTTCAGTGCAACGGACAATGCTTCCTTGCTCCACGTCACTGTCTTCAATTGATCTGAATATTGCGCAAGCGCTGGTTTGATCGCATCGGTTACGTGTTGCGTCAACAATGCTGCATCAGGTGCGGGCTGACGATAGAACAACATGGCTGTAACAGCCAACTCATTCAATGTCTTGACGCGCTCTTTCATTAAAGCGATGACCGCTGGCAGATCAGGCGCAGGATGTTCGGACGGCGCAAACTGCGCACCCAGACTTTCCATCATCGGCTTGATCAATCCAGCCAGACGTGTGTTGTCTGCTTGCTTGATATAGTGATTATTTATCCAGTCGAGTTTTTCCGGATCGAATTGCGCAGGCGATTTAGTCAAATGATCCAGATCGAACCATTGCGTGAACTGTTCCATAGAGAACACTTCATCGTCACCATGGCTCCAACCCAAGCGCGCCAAGTAGTTCAGCATTGCTTCCGGCAAATAACCTTGTGCCGGATAATCCATCACGCTGACAGCGCCGTGACGTTTCGATAACTTCGCACCATCGGCACCCAAGATCATCGGCAAGTGACCGTAATGCGGTAACTCTGCACCTAACGCTTTCAGAATATTGATCTGACGTGGTGTGTTGTTGACATGATCATCACCGCGTATGACGTGCGTGATCTTCATATCCGAATCATCGACTGCCACGCAGAAGTTGTAAGTCGGTGTGCCATCAGGGCGTGCAATCACCAGATCGTCCAACTCGCGGTTGGAAATCGTGATCTGACCTTTGACCACATCCAGCCAGGTCACATCGCCTTCAGTCGGATTACGGAAGCGTACAACCGGTTTGCGATCAGCGGGAATCTCCGGCAAGGTTTTGCCAGCTTCAGGACGCCAGGTACCGTCGTAGCGCGGCTTTTCGCCGGCAGCGCGTTGGCGTTCGCGCATTGCTTCGACTTCTTCTGGCGACGAATAACAATAGTAAGCAGTACCAGCCGTCATCATCTGCGCGATGACTTCGCGATAGCGATCCATGCGCTGCATCTGATAGAACGGGCCTTCGTCATGGTGCAGACCCAACCACTCCATACCTTCGATAATCGCCTGTACGGCTTCCGGCGTGGAGCGCTCAAGATCGGTATCTTCGATACGCAAAACAAAGGTGCCACCAAAGTGGCGAGCATAAGCCCAGGAAAAAAGCGCGGTGCGCGCACCACCAACATGGAGATAGCCGGTTGGGCTGGGAGCAAAACGTGTACGAACTGTCATGGCAAATGAAAACGGCTTTGGAGTGCCAAAGCCGTCCTGTATAAAAACGCTATTTTACCGCGTCGCCACTGGTATGGAACAGCATCAACAGCAATATCGGACACTGACCTATATAGATTACATTCCGGCAATCACATGACTATATATAGCGCATGTCTGCGTCAACCCGCGCGGCACTGCTAAAATTACGTCTTTATTACCTTATTGATCGCAAGCACCGCCTTATGAGTAATCCATCGCCGCGCAAATTGTTCGTTACAACCGCCCTCCCTTACGCCAACGGCGCATTCCATATCGGTCACATCATGGAATACATCCAGGCCGATATCTGGGTACGGTTCCAACGCATGCAAGGCAATCAAGTTGATTTCGTCAGTGCCGACGATGCGCATGGCGCACCTATCATGATCGCTGCAGAAAAAGCCGGCCTCACGCCGCAGCAGTTCGTCGCCAAGATTGCCGCCGGTCGCAAACCGTATCTGGATGGCTTTCATATTACCTTCGATAACTGGCACTCGACTGACGGCCCGGAAAATCATGAGCTGGCAAAACAGGTTTATCTGGACCTTAAAAAAGCAGGATTGATCGCAACCAGAACGGTTGAACAATTCTTCGACCCGGAAAAAAATATGTTTCTGCCGGATCGTTACATCAAGGGTGAATGCCCGAAATGTCACTCCAAGGATCAATACGGCGACAACTGCGAAGTCTGCGCTGCGGTCTATGCGCCGACCGACCTGATCAATCCGTACTCAGCATTGACCGGCTCCACACCCGTGCTCAAAAGCTCGGAGCATTTCTTCTTCTCGCTCTCTGATCCGCGCTGCGTCGCGTTTCTGGAAGAGTGGATCACTGGCAACGACGTCGATGGCAAGCCGCATTTGCAAGTGGAAGTTGCCAACAAGGTCAAGGAATGGTTCTCCGTACGCAGCAATCCTGACGGCACGACTAGCGAAGGTTTGGGCGATTGGGATATCAGCCGCGACGCGCCTTATTTCGGTATTGAAATCCCGGATGCACCGGGCAAATACTTCTATGTATGGTTGGATGCACCTATTGGCTACTTGGCATCGTTGAAAAACTTGTTGGATAAGCGCGGCGAAAATTTTGACGCCTACATGGCTGATCCTGCGCTCGAACAGATACACTTCATCGGCAAAGACATCGTCAACTTCCACACACTGTTCTGGCCGGCGATGCTGAAGTTCAGCGGCCGCAAGACACCTAACAAGGTATTCGTGCACGGCTTCCTCACCGTCAACAACGGCGAGAAGATGAGCAAAAGCCGTGGCACCGGTTTGGATCCTTTGAAATACCTCAGCCTGGGCATGAACCCAGAATGGCTGCGCTATTACCTGGCGAACAAACTCAATGCGCGCAACGAAGACATCGACTTCAATCAGGAAGATTTCATCGCGCGCGTCAACAGCGACTTGATCGGCAAGTACGTCAACATCGCCAGCCGCGCTGCCGGTTTTATCGCGAAGAAATTCGATGGCCGTGTTGTCACCGACTGGGCAACTGCGGACGATGCCTTCATCAGCAAATTGCGCAACGTCGCGCCAGAAATTCAAGCTCTGTATGACCAACGCGAATACGGCAAAGCCCTGCGCGCCATCATGGAGCAAGCCGATGCCATCAACGCCTACGTCGATGCCAACAAACCATGGGAACTGGCGAAAGATCCCGCCAAGAGCGCAGCGCTGCAAGAAGTGTGCAGCCGCTTGCTGGAAGCCTTCCGCATCCTCACCATTTATTTGAAACCAGTCTTGCCTGAATTGGCCAAGCAAGTTGAAGCATTGCTCAACATCGCACCGTTGCAATGGGCTGACGTCAACACGTCGCTGCCAAATGCGCACCAAGTCAATCCATACACGCACCTGATGACGCGTGTAGAACCGAAGATGCTGGATGCCCTGTTCGATATGCCTGCAGTTGTGAATGCAACCGTGGACGTACCTGCATCAGCGACAGCTAATGGCGAAGACACCAACGGTCACGCCATCGAAACACTCGCACCAGAAATCAAGATCGATGATTTTGCAAAAATCGATTTGCGCATTGCCAAGATCGTCAATTGCGAACACGTCGAAGGCTCGGACAAATTGCTGCGTCTGACGCTGGATGTGGGCGAAGGCCGCTTGCGCAATGTGTTCTCCGGCATCAAGTCCGCCTACAAACCGGAAGACTTGATCGGCAAGCTGACCGTGATGGTTGCCAACCTCGCGCCACGCAAGATGAAGTTTGGTATCTCGGAAGGCATGGTGCTCGCCGCTTCTGCCGCTGATGAGAAAACCAATCCTGGCATCTACATCCTGAATCCATGGCCAGGCGCTGAGCCGGGCATGCGCGTCGGCTAAGGGACGCGACCAAGCTGGATGACGCCATGAGTATGCAGATTCGTGAAGCAACACTGCAAGATGCGCAACTGATCGCTGATCTGACGCGTGCAGCGTGGGCTGGCAAGGTTGCAGCCAGCTCCAGTGGTCATCGCGAAACAGCAGAAGCCGCCAGCTATCATTTGCAAATCGGTGGTGGATTTATTTTGCTGATCAACGATCAAGCTGTTGGCTCGGTACGCTGGTTACCGCTACCCGATCAGCCCGGCACATGGGAAATGCTGCGTATGAGTGTGTTGCCCGCTTATCGCGGCGCAAACTTGTCGCAGCAATTAATTGAAGCAGTGATACGGCAAGCTTGCCTCGAAGGTGTAACAGAACTCCGGCTGGCAGTACGTGCCGATCAACCACGCTTGCTCGATCTGTACTCTGCGTACGAATTTGAAGAAGCGCCTGAGCTGGAATACACACACGCCAATCCGCTGGAAGCTGCACCTACCGTCATGCGGCGCATACTCAAATCCTGAGTCACATATTGAAGGCCAGGATTACTCAAGGGCATAATTTCCAAACGGCCGTGATCGTCATCTGATGATCACGGCCGTTGACATAGTGAGCCTTACTTTTTCGCTTGCGTTTTATCCAGCCAGGCCAGCGTATCGTTCAATACTTGATCGGATAAATCCTGGTCATCAACCAGACGTGACAGCATCACGGCACCGACCATCGCAGCCCATGCACCGACCGCCGCCTGCCGACGTTCAAACGCGGTTTTACCCGGCGCGGTCTGACTAAAATTTTCAATTCGATGTCTCACGCTATCGGTCAGCGTATGACGTGTGGCATCCGAAGCGCGTACCGCCTCCGTTCCCAGACTGGAGAACACGCAACCAAGTCCAGGATTATCGCGGTGCTCGCTACTCAGGTAGTGAGTAGCAAAATCCATCATATCCAGCACAGGCGCATCTTCCGCACGGAACGGTGCCAGCGCATGCGTGCAAGTCTGCGCAATCAAATCATCTTTTGAAGCAAAGTGACCATAGAAGGCACCGTGCGTCAGCCCGGCCGCTTTCATGATTTCGGCCACTGTCACACCTTCAAAACCACGCTCGCGAAACAGCGTAGCAGCGGCGTCGAGTACCGCCTGTCGGTTCTCGGCAACCTGTTCCCGACTGATTTTCATGGCAACTCCTTAATTATTCAAATTCGCCTTCAAATTAATGCTTGACATTATACATTACCATCATCATGATTACATTCATTATAATCATCATGATTAAATAATTAGTTGTTTTACCTTCTTTGTAGCCCCACACCAAGGAATCAACATGAACCAGAAGACCCGCGATACCCAAGTAACAACAGTCCTGATCACAGGCGCATCCACCGGCATAGGCGCAGTGTATGCAGATCGCCTCGCACGCCGCGGCCACAATTTAGTCCTGGTAGCACGCAATGGCGCACGCATGGAAGCATTGGCCGCTACCCTGCGCAAGGAAACCGGCGTTGACATCGAGATCATCGTGGCCGACCTGACCAAGCCAACCGATCTGGCAAAAGTGGAAGCTCGTCTACGCGAGCAACGCGATGTAGGCATCCTTATCAATAATGCCGGTGCTGCCGCACCCGGCGGCTTTGAAACCTCGGATGTCGAAGCACAAGACAATCTGATCAAACTCAATGTCACCGCCCTGACCCGCCTCGGTGCAGCCGTCATCCCGCGCTTCCTCGCTCAGGGACAAGGTGCGATCGTGAATATTGCATCGGTAGTCGCAGTGGCACCGGAACTACCACTTGGTATGTATGGCGCGACCAAAGCTTATGTCCTGGCTTATTCGCAAGCACTGCAGAACGAACTCGGTGCGCGCGGCCTTTATGTGCAAGCCGTGTTGCCAGCCGCAACCCGCACAGAAATCTGGGAACGCTCGGGACGCGATGTCGAACAGTTGCAGGGTGTGATGGAGGTCGATGAGATGGTCGATGCAGCGCTGGTAGGTTTTGATCGCGGCGAACTGATCACGATCCCGTCTTTACCTGATGTTGCGCAATGGGATGCCTTCAATGCTGCACGTCAGGCCATGTTGCCTAACCTGCCGCAGGAACATGCAGCTGCACGCTATCAAATCTGATCCCACAGTAACCTGCATCGTATTGTCTGTTACGGATACTCGCTGTGCCTAACGCACCATATGCGTAGTACAGCGAGATCACAAAGCCGCAGCACAATGAAACCGTTGAAACTCTCGTTCCATCTGTGCCTAGTCAACGCTTTCCGCGATTACGATGACAGCAAGTTTTGCCAGGATTTGACCATCGCACTGAGCGAATCAGATACAGCAATCAACCATAGACAGGATCGGATACTGAAGTGCTGGTGACCTTGCCGCTGCCAATGTCGAAATGCACATTGAAGAAGCGCTCGGTAGCAGGTCCCTCCAGATAGCGCCAATCCCAGACTTCTTCGCTCTTCAAATTGAACTTGCCGACGGTGCGTGGCCGGCCCAGCTTGCGCCGCACTTCATCCCGACTCATGCCGACTTTGATCGTCGCAAAATTTTCTGCAGTTAATACCTGCGTGTAGTCGAGCAACTTGCCTTGCGTATCGATATCGACCATATAAGTACGATGACCAGCCGGACCTTTCGGATATTCCAGCGTACGTATACCGCTCTCTTCTTCCCAGGTAATTTCCGGCTCGCCCATCGCGCTGCGCACATCAGCTTCGGTCGACACGCCTTTCGTCAATTTTTCCAAACCAAACTCCGCTCCAGTGTGATCACAACCCAACATCAGCAAACTACAGAAGAAACCCAATAAGCCACGCATCATTTTTCTCATTCTTGTCTCCTATTAGCGATGAGCCAGGATTTTTATTGCCTAAAACACATTCCAGAAACAGAAGTATCGCATTGATGCTAGCAAAATGATGCCGGATTGACATATCTGAGACACTTGCCTTTTCCTTGAAGGAATCACTGATAGACGATGTAAAATAGCGTCTGAATCCACCTTGTTGCCAATTTATCCATGAAACTTAGCAAACAGCACTCTAATTACCAGTCCGAAGCCACCCAGTTCATCGCCTCCTTAAAAGAGAAGAATCCGAATCTGGAAGCATCCCAGCTCGCCGGTCGTGCCCTGCTGTGGGATAAAAGCCCGATCGATCTGGAACAGCAAGCACGCAATCTGGCATCGCACGTCGATCAACAAGCTTACCCGTATCAAAACAAAGTCCGGTAAATGAGCAAAGGCCCGAACACGATGCTGGCGCACTTGCCTTCCAGTGCGCCTGATCTTGTAGTCGATGGCAGACCGGATACCACGCCGGATGTCATTGATGGCGTTGCTTATGCACGCTTGTACGGCGAACCCTTGTTCCGCATGCCGACGGATTTGTATATTCCGCCGGATGCACTGGAAGTCTTTCTCGAAGCATTTGAAGGCCCGCTCGATCTCTTGCTGTATCTGATCCGCAAGCAGAACTTCAACATCCTCGATATCCCGATGGCGCAGGTTACCAAGCAGTACCTGCAATACGTCGATCAAATCCGTCTGCACAATCTCGAACTCGCTGCTGAATATCTGCTGATGGCAGCCATGTTGATCGAGATCAAATCGCGCATGCTGCTGCCAGTACGCAAGGCAGATACGGGCGAAGAAGCCAGCGATCCGCGTGCTGAACTGGTGCGCCGCCTGCTCGAATACGAACAAATGAAACTCGCGTCGCAGCAAATCGATGCCCTGCCACAACTGGGCCGCGATTATGTGCGCACGCAAATTTACATTGAACAAAACACCGTCACACGTTGGCCGGAAGTAGAAGTCGTTGATCTGCAAGCCGCGTGGGCAGACTTGTTGAAGCGCGCGAAACTGACCGCGCATCACATGATCAGCCGTGAAGAATTATCGGTGCGCGAACACATGACCGCTATTCTGCGTCGTTTGCAATCCAGCAAATTTGTTGAATTCGCCGATCTGTTTGACCCAACGCGCGGCGTGCCTGTCGTGGTGGTCAACTTTGTCGCCTTGCTCGAGCTGGCGAAAGAAACGCTGATCGAGATTACGCAAGCCGAACCATTTGCGCCTATCTACGTGCGACTGGCCTACGCGCCAAGTTAATCGACACTTTTCATTTCAGATTACTCATTTTCTCCGTTACCGCACGCGTCACTATGCGGCAACCATTCACTAAGACAGATTTATGAAGATCATCTCTTGTATCGAAGAATTGCGCGACCATTTGCGCGGCCAGTTACGTACCGCTTTTGTACCGACCATGGGCAATTTGCATGACGGTCATTTGTCCCTGATGCGTCTGGCACGCAAGCATGGTGATCCGGTCGTCGCATCGATCTTCGTCAATCGTCTGCAATTCGGCCCTAACGAAGACTTCGACAAATATCCGCGCACTTTCCAGGCTGACGTAGAAAAACTGGAAAAAGAAGGCGTCTACATCCTGTTCGCACCAACGGAAAAAGATCTGTATCCGGAACCGCAGGAATTCCGTGTACAACCGCCTAACGATCTGGGCAATACGCTGGAAGGTGAATTCCGCCCTGGCTTCTTCACCGGTGTCACAACGGTAGTATTGAAATTGTTCTCGTGCGTGCAACCTAGCGTTGCGGTATTCGGCAAGAAGGATTATCAGCAACTGATGATCGTGCGGAATATGTCCAAGCAATTTGCATTGCCTACGGAAATTATCGCAGCCGATACTTATCGCGCGGAAGATGGCTTGGCCTTATCGTCGCGCAATATGTATTTGTCGGCGGAAGAGCGCGCAGAAGCTCCGGCTTTGTTCCAGAGTTTGAATGCAGTGGCCAATGAAGTACGCAGCGGCCATCTGGATATTTTCCAGTTGGAGCGACAAGCGATGGCAGACTTGAGCAAGCGTGGCTGGAAGCCTGATTACATCTCCATCCGCAAGCAAAACAATCTGCAACCACCATCAGCCGGTGATATGGCGCAAGGTGAAAAACTGGTGGTGCTCGCCGCGGCAAAATTGGGCGCAACGCGCTTGATCGACAATCTGGAAATCTGATTTTCCTGCCTGCAGTTGAATGCTCAGCCCAAGTCCCGCACGGCAAGGGCCGAGCATGTAGCAATGATTTTCTGCAATTGTTGCTGATGTGATTCCACACGACCGTCTATGTATAAGCTGGTACGAAATCCTTCAGTGCCAGCCAACGTGCAGCAAACTGCCGTACAAGAAAATTTGAGCTGAACGACGCGAGCGCCAAGCAAAGCGTCAAGTACGACGGAACAAGACTCTCCTGTCTTGATCGGCACAGCACTCATCACACCCATACCGTGCGCAGAGACATCCAGAGTATGAATGGGTGTCGTCATTTTCCCGGTTGTCATCAAGCCCCGACGACGAAATACATAACGCCGCTCTTGCCGCCTGGATTCTTGCTGCGTCAATTGCACATGCGTATTCATGACAGCACTTTCTCCAAAATGAGTCAGTGCTGCCATGCTACGCAAGCTGCATTACTTCTTGATGACAGGGATTGTGCAGCCGAAAGTGAGGCTGCAAGGAGATGTAAATTGCTAGTTTTTCGGCATCATCATTAAATCAGTCGCGCCCAGATCTATCTTCTGTTGCGATAACAGTGTCGTCACCTGCCCGCGATGATGCGTTTGGTGATTGAACATATGCGTGACGGATTCCCATGCTGGTCCACTGCGCATGGTTTTGGTCATGCCGCTATACCAGCTGAAATCCTGCTCCAGCCATGTTGCATTCAAGTTAGCAGTCCAGACGATCAGTTCTTCATCCAGCGCATTGCGCGCTGCCTTCAGATCATTCCAATCAGCATGCACATCGACACCACCGGGCGTGGTCGCCATCGGTCTTTCCAACGCCGTACCTTTAGTGAAGCGTCCCAACCACATCGCATCGCCCCACACCAAATGATTCAGGGTTGAATGTATGGATTTGAAAAAAGCGCCGCGATCGGCCTTGCGTTCTTCATCGCTTAACTGTTCGCTGGCGGCGTACACTTTTTCGTTCATCCAGCGGTTGTAACGTGCAAATAGTTGTGCGTATTCCGGTGTGATCATCTCTTGTTAACCCAGGGTAAAATATCCTGCCATTGTTCCAAATCTTTCTCTACACGTGACGGTGCAATATCCCACAACGTCGTGCCATGCGCGGCCAGTTGCACATAATTCTGCGTGTCGCGTAAAAACCCCAATACCGGCACACCAAGTCCGTTGACGTATTGCGTCAATTGCTCCGCTGCACGTGTGCGTCCATTGACACGCATACCGAGCACGCCAAGTTCAAACTTGTCTTTGCGCTGCAAGAGCTTTTGCAGGAATTCCTGCGTTGCCAGAATATCGAACATAGAGGGTTGCAAGGGAACGATGACCTTGTCGGCGATCTGCATGACTTTTTCGAAGCGCTTGCCGCTGAAACCGGCTGGCGTATCCAGCACGATATGCGTGGTCCCCTTAGGCGGTTTGGCGACATGGCCATCGTCAATTTCCCACGCCTGTATCGCCGGCAGCGTATTCGAACGCAGGTTCAGCCAAGAACGCGACGACTGCTGCGTATCAACATCGCCCAACATCACACTATGACCTTGCGCAGCAAAATATCCGGCAAGATTGGTGGCAAACGTGCTTTTCCCAACGCCGCCTTTAGGATTGGCGATGACGATCACTGGCATGGAATTCCCCTTTTGATGTTGTTTTCGGCTTACATCTTGGAATCAGCACGCCATCCAGCTCCCCGGCGCTGACTTGGGAACAAGAATATCATGCTGCGGTGCAAGGTCAACCTGGCCTCGCCTGATCCTGTGAGGCGTAGCGGGAATGCCACAGTTCGGAGGGATTTACTTCGCGTAATCCGGCAAGGCGCGCAGCGCCTCCAGCAAGGGCCGCGCCGCATCGGCAATACGATCCAGACTGGCTTCGCGCAGACGTGCTGTATCGACCGACACATCGCTGTCCAAACCAGCCCAGCGCAGCAAAGCCGTGCATGCCGATGGCGTATCGAACAAACCGTGCAGATAAGTACCGAGAATTTGATCATCGTCGGAACGTGCGCCTTCTGGCCGACCATCAATGATGAAAGCCGGTTGTTGGCGCGCCGCACCTTCCGATATGCCCATGTGGATTTCATAACCACTCACGCTGGCATCAGCAAATGCACAAAGGCCGCTAACCTGTTCCAGCCGCTTGTCGCGCGTCAGCTCCGTCGTGATATCCAGCAAACCCAAACCTTGCGAGATACCCGGCGTGCCTTCTATGCCATGCGGATCGGCTACCGTCATACCCAGCATTTGATAGCCGCCGCAGATACCAATGATCTTGCCGCCGTAACGCGCATGACGAATCAGTGCATCGCGCCAGCCATTGGCGATCAGCCAATCCAGATCGCCACGCGTATTTTTACTACCGGGAAGAATAATCAAATCGGCAGGTGGAATCGGTTGCCCCGGCCCCACCAATTGCAAATCAACGTCAGGATGCGCGCGCAAGGCATCAAAATCGGTGTGATTGCTGATACGCGGCGGCACTGGCACCACGACGCGGAAGGCACCTCGTTCAGCTTGTGTATGCTCGACCGCATCTTCTGCATCGAGGAACAAGCCGTGCAGATAAGGTAGCACCGCCAGCACCGGTTTTCCGGTTTGCTCCTCCAGCCATTTCAGTCCTGGTTCCAGCAAGCTGATATCACCACGAAAACGATTGATAACGAAGCCGACCGTGCGCTTGCGTTCGCTCTCGGACAAACAAGCCAGCGTACCGATAATGTGTGCGAACACGCCGCCTCTATCGATGTCCGCGACCAGGATGACCGGACAATTGACTGCTTCGGCAAAACCCATATTCGCAATATCACGCTCACGCAAATTCACTTCAGCCGGACTGCCCGCGCCTTCTACCAGCACGGTGTCGTATTGTGCTGTCAGGCGTTGATACGACTCCAGCACCGCTTGCATCGCTATCGGTTTGTACGCATGGTAATCGCGTGCATTCATATCGCTACGCGCCTTGCCGTGAATGATGACTTGCGCGCCGGTATCGCTCGATGGCTTGAGCAGAATCGGATTCATATCGGTATGCGGTGGCAAACCGGCAGCGTGTGCCTGTAATGCCTGCGCGCGTCCGATCTCGCCACCGTCTGCTGTCACTGCGCTATTGAGTGCCATGTTTTGCGGCTTGAATGGTACGACCTTGACGCCTTCTTGCGCCAGCAAACGACAGAGCGCAGCGACCAAGGTAGTTTTACCAGCGTCCGAGGTGGTGCCTTGCACCATCAATGTTTGAAGTTTCACGTTCGCTTATGGTTTGTTAGTACGACGGCTGCGCGCCAGTTCCAGCTTTTCACACACCATGGCTGCGCCTTCTATCAGACGCGGACCGGCGCGATTCACCAGATCGGCATCGACTGAAAACAGATTGTCGTTTTTGACGGCGAGCATGTTTTTGTATTGTTTCCAGATTTCCAGTCCACCGGATTTTTCTGCCTGACGATCACCAGTCATCATTACTTCCGGGTTTTCCAGCAGTACTGCTTCGGTCGTCACAGTCGGAGCAGGAATCGACAGATTGGCAAACACATTTTCACCACCACACAGTCGAATCACATCGCTCATGATATTGCCGCCATTGAGTGTATATATCGGCTTGCCCCACACTTGATAAAACATGCGCACCGTCGGCCGATTGCGGTATTGCGCCGCCAGACGTGCAAGTTCGGCGCGCTCTGCGGCAGCGATCTTGTTAGCTTGCTGCTCAGTACCCATCAGTATGCCGAGCCGCTCTACACTGGTCGGAATATCAGCCAATTTCTTCGGCTCGCTGAAATAGAAAGGAATACCCAGCTTGCGTATGTGCTCGAGCTGACGCTCGGAATTTCCATGCAGCCACACCACCAGCAAATCAGGCTTGAGTGCAATGATGCGTTCGACGTCAATTTGCTGATGACTGCCGACGCGCGGAATCTTCAATGCTGCTGCTGGATAATCACTGTAGCCGACTGTGCCAACGATGCGGTCTCCACCGCCTGCCGCAAAAATCAATTCGGTCGCATGCGGCGCCAAGGAGATGATGCGCTGCGCTGGCTTGCTCAGCGTGATCGTATTGCCGCCATCGTCCTTGACGCTGATCGCTGCAACAGCACTACCAGCAAACAGAGCTGCGCTTAATGCGAAGGCTTGCAAGAAAAACTTGTTCATTTCATTTCCTGTGTAAGGAGTGCATTTGCCAGCGCCTGTTGCAATCGTTGCCAACCCGCTTCATCCGGCGGTAAACCAAGACGCACACCATGCGAAAAAATTCTGACCCAGATACCATGCTGCGCCATGTACTCGGCAAATTCTGCAGAGTTGGATGTAGCCCAGTATTGAAACAACTCTGTACCATTTGATTGAATACCGTGCGCAAACAGCAACTGCTGCAGACGCATGCCACTCTCCTGCAATTGCTTACGCATCGCGTCCTGCCAACTAACATCAGACAAAGCAGCACTGCCGATTTGCTGCGCCGGACCACTAACGGTCCACGGCCCCAACAAATCCGCCAACTGCTGTAACAAGTCCGCATGTGCCGCGACAAAACCCAAACGCAAACCAGCCAAACCAAAAAACTTGCCAATCGAGCGAAATACGATCAAACCTTTTTGCGCAGTGTATGCAGCGACGCTGTGTGCCGGCGTCGTGTCGCCGAATGCTTCATCCACGATCAACCAGCCGCCACGCGCCGCTAATCGCTCTGCCCATTTCAGCAATATTTCTGGAGCGATTCTTTCACCGGTCGGATTATTCGGATTACAGATGGACATCACATCGCAGTTATCCAGTTCAGTTTCCAACTGATCGTAAGCCACTTCACACACATCATGCCCGGCTTGCCGCCATTGATAGCTATGTTCCGCATACGAAGGTGCTGCAATCACTACACGAGAATGCGCACGCAACCGTGGCAAGCTCTGTATTGCCGCCTGCGTACCTGCAACCGGCAATAATTGCGGTGCGCCATAGTAAGCTTGCGCCGCTTCCAGCAAAGCCGTACTCGGTTCAGGCAAACGATGCCATGCTTCAGCAGCCAGTTGCGGTACTGGATAGGCTTGCGGATTAATGCCGGTGGACAAATCCACCCACTCCGCACGCGGCCGCCCATAACGCAGGATTGCATCGTGTAAATTGCCGCCGTGCTCAAGCATAGACAACTCCCGCAATGCAAATCAGCACTAACCACAAAACTGTCGTCAGGCGTACCAAACGCCAAGCGCGCGCGATATCTTTACCAGCAGCCAAAGGACCTGTGCCCAGCGCTGGACGCTGTTCGACTTCACCATCGTAAATTGCGGCACCACCCAGCGATACACCTAAAGCACCTGCACCGGCAGACATCACCGGCCCGGCATTCGGACTGGACCAGGCTGGTGCCTGCACGCGCCAGCATTGCCAGGCTTGTTTCGTATTACCGAGCAAAGCGTAAGACAGTGCAGTCAGGCGTGCCGGAATAAAATTCAACACATCATCCATGCGTGCGGCGACACGACCAAATTCATTGAACCGCTGCGTGCGGTAACCCCACATCGCATCTAGAGTATTCGCCAGACGAAACAAGACCACGCCAGGACCACCTGCCACGGCAAACCAGAACAAGGTGCCGAACACCGCGTCATTGCCATTTTCCAGCAAGGACTCCACTCCAGCTTTAGCCAGATCGGACTCTTCCGCTTGGCTGGTATCGCGGCTGACGATACGCGCAGTCAATAAACGCGCTTGCGACAAATCGTCATCCATCAATGCATGCGCGATCGGTAAGGTATGGTCGCGCAGGCTGCGCAAGCCGAGGCTGAAGTACAGCAGCAAGGCATGTATTCCCAATGCAATCAATGCATCGAATTGCGCCAGCCAAAAAGTCAGCACCCATGCCAGCAATACAAATGGCAAGACAACCAACGCCCACGCCAATGCACCACGTGCAATACGCGCGTCACCGCTATTGAATTTCTTTTCGGTGCGTATCGCCAGATTGCCGAAACCTACCAGCGGATGCCAACGCGTCGCTTCGCCCAGACGCATATCCAGCAAGACACCTAGCAACATCAGGACAGCAATCACGCCACAAGACAAACCAAACAACATCTCAACCCTTCAGCGTCAACGGCAAACCGGCGACGATCAATACGGCGCGATCACATACAGCAGCAACAGCCTGATTCAAACGCCCTGCCTCATCGACAAACCAGCGCGAGACTGCGCCTTGCGGCACGATGCCCTGCCCGACTTCATTCGAGACTAGAATCACATCACCTTGAACTTGTGACAGCGCTTGCAGGAAAGCTGCACGCTGCTCGGCAAAACAAACTGGCGCATCGATCGTTCCGATTTCCGGAAATTCTTTGTCTTCGGAAAACAGTAAGTTGGAAAGCCAGACAGTCAGGCAATCAACTAACAGCACATTGTCTGGCTTACTGTATTTTTGAATCGCAGCACCCAAGGCCAGCGTTTCTTCCACTGTCTGCCAGCGACCATCACGTCGCTCACGATGATGCGCAATACGCGCCTGCATCTCTGCATCACTCGCTTGTGCGGTGGCGATATAGATTAGCGGTTTGCCGGATGCCATAGCCAAGGCTTCCGCGTGCACACTCTTGCCGGAACGTGCGCCGCCTATGACCAGGGTACGCGTCATGCTTTTTCCTCGGGTGAAAACTCAGGTGCAAAGATATGCGCCGTCGCCGCTGGACAAGATGAGAAATAGGCGTGGAAGTAAGTCGCAGTCAGTGTGCCTTGTTTGAACACGGCTTCGCCAACAGCGCCATTTGAACGCTTGACGGTTTGCGCCTGCGGCTCAACTGGCGTTGTCAGCGTTGAGTAATGGAAGGCATGGCCGCGCAATTCGCCGTCCTCTGTTGCGAGCGACTGCATGCCGAGACCGGCCAGCTTACCTTGCATCACGACCTCGCCCGGCATCAAGCCAACCATAGGCCATTGCTTGCCCTGTGCATCTGTCAGGCTGTCGGCAATCACCATCATGCCGCCGCACTCAGCGAGTATCGGCATATTCTGCGCATGCGCTGCACGCATGGAATCCTGCCAGTTTTGTGCCGTCGACAAAGTCGCGCAATGCAACTCGGGATAACCGCCAGGGATATATACGGCATCCGCATCGGCAGGTATCGCTTCATCATTCAATGGAGAGAAAAACTGCAAGGTCGCACCTGCTGCGCGCAGACATTCCAGATTGGCGTGATAGACGAAGGCGAAAGCCGCATCGCGCGCAATTGCTATTGTTTTACCTGCCAGCAATTGCGGCGTGGTCGATGCAGCCAAACTTTCATCCAGCACAACTGGTGCAATCGCATCCCAAGCCGCCATATCAATTTCTATCTGATCGGCAAGCTGATCCAATATTTGATCTACGTGTGCAATTTCATCCGGTTGCACCAGACCCAGATGCCGTTCCGGCAAGGCTTGCGCCTGCTTCGGCAAAGTCGCGAGGAGTGGTACATTGCGTATGCCTTGCGTCACCATTTTTGCATGCGAAGCACTGGCGATACGATTAACGATCACACCAGCCAATTCAACCGGACCGTATTGCTGCAAACCGAGCACTACCGCACCGACCGTCTGCGCCATTTTGGCAGCATCGAGTACAACGACTACCGGTACGCCAAAAGCACGCGCCAGATCTGCCGACGACGGATCACCATCGTACAAACCCATCACGCCCTCGATCAAGATCACATCGACTTCAGTCGCGGCCTTGGCTAGCAAACGGCGGCAATCTTCCAGCCCGACCATCCACAAATCGAGCGCATATACTTCAGCACCGCTAGCGCGTTGAAGGATCATAGGATCCAGATAGTCCGGCCCGGTCTTGAACACGCGTACACGCAAACCCTGGCGTATCAGCTTGCGCGCCAGAGCTGCAGTGACTGTCGTTTTACCCTGACCGGAAGCAATACCGGAAATCAGAACGATGCGTGCGCTACTACTCATCTACCACTCCACACCCTGTTGTGCAGCGATCCCATTCGCAAAAGCATGTTTGATCGGCTGCATCTCGGTGACGGTATCAGCCACTTCTATCAGTTCCGGCGGTGCGCCGCGTCCGGTGATCACGACGTGTTGCATCTCAGGACGCGCCTGCAGATCGGCGATCACTTGCTGCACATCCAGATATTTATATTTCAACGCGATATTCAATTCATCCAGCACCACCAGACCGATGGCTGGATCGCTCAGCAAGACTTGCGCGCGTTGCCATGCTTTCTCTGCATTGGCGACATCGCGTTCGCGGTTTTGCGTTTCCCAGGTATAGCCTTCACCCATTACATGGAAACTAATTTCATCCGGGAAGCGACGGAAGAAGTTTTCCTCACCAGTCATAATCGCACCCTTGATGAACTGCACGACGCCGACCTTCATACCGTGACCAAGCGCACGTGTCGCCATGCCGAAGGCGCTGGAGCTTTTACCTTTACCATTGCCGCAGGTAATCACCAAAACGCCAGCATTACGTTTAGCTGCATCTATCTTTTTATCAACGACTTCCTTCTTGCGTGCCATACGCGCATTGTGCCGCTCGTTCAAACCGTCGGCATCCTTGCTTGCGCTATTCAATTCTTCACTCATTGTTCTTCCTCAACTGCCAGGTAAATTGTGCGCTTGCCGTGTTTCACGATCTCAATAGGATGACCCAGACATTCGCTCAACAAAGGCGCTTGCATCACTTCATCGACGCTGCCTGCATGCCAACGCCCATCACCCATCAATAGCAAGGCGTGGGTGGCTACGCTATGCGCGAGATTCAGATCATGACTGACCATGACTACCGATTTCTTTTGTTCGCGACATAGCTTGGATAACAAATTCATGACGCTCACCTGATGCCCCAAATCGAGTGCATTGGTTGGCTCATCCAGCAGCAGCAAAGATGTGTCCTGTGCCAACACCGCGGCTATCGCTACGCGCTGACGCTCACCACCAGAGAGTGAACGCACATCGCGTTCAGCCAAGGTATCGACATCCATGATCTGCAAAGCTGCATGTGCCGCCGCATAATCGGCATCCGATTCCCAATACGCAGACTCGTGATAAGGATGACGCGCGGTCAATACTGTTTCAATCACGCGATAACCGAAGGCATCGCTTCTACCTTGTGGCAAGAATGCACGCTCTCGCGCCAGCTCCTGCAAGGGCCACTTCGCAAGCGCACGGTTCTGCAATTCAACCTGTCCGCCATCTGCTTCACGCAAACCAACCAGTGTACGGAGCAAGGTGCTTTTACCAGCACCGTTACGGCCAATCACACACCAGCACTCACCCGACCCGACTTGCCAGTTCAAACCCTCGACCAGCAAACGGTCGGCGATGCGGAGTTCAAGATTATTGGCCTTCATCCGCGCTTCCTCAACTGATGCAATTGCAACAGGAAAACCGGCACACCTATCAGTGCGGTAATCACGCCAACAGGAAGCTGTTGCGGCGCGACGATGCTGCGCGCCAAGGTATCAGCCAAAACCAGAAAGGCGCCACCCACCAAAGTTGCCGCAGGAAGCAGCAAACGATGATCTGGTCCCAGAACGAAGCGGCATGCATGCGGCACAATCAAACCTACAAAACCGATACTGCCTGCATTACTCACACCACTAGCGGTCAGCAATGCA
Source organism: Herminiimonas sp. GW821-FHT09C12 (assembly GCF_059416385.1). Taxonomy (NCBI): domain Bacteria; kingdom Pseudomonadati; phylum Pseudomonadota; class Betaproteobacteria; order Burkholderiales; family Oxalobacteraceae; genus Herminiimonas; species Herminiimonas sp. GW821-FHT09C12. The sequence continues at coordinate 173,529 of NZ_JBWKPC010000002.1, read as the reverse complement.
GCACATAAAAATAAACCAATACGGTATTTACCTACATTGATACCCAATGTCGATGCTGCTTCGGCATGCAAGGCAATCACATTAATCGCACGCGCCGCACGCGTAGAAAATACCAAAGCACCAACCAAGACTATCCACGGCAACCAGCGGAACTGTGTACCTGACAAATCGCCAATCAACCAAAACACCATCCCGCGCAAACGATTATCCGGCGCAATCGACAGCATCAAGGCCACCAAAGCGCTGCAACCAGACGCGAGGATCACGCCAGTCAACAACAGTAAAGGCGCATTTCCATCCGTATTGGAAGTACCGCGCAAATCACGCTGCGCGAATACATACAACAAAATCGATATTGCAATCGCTCCACCAAACGCGGCGACATCCACCACCCACGTCATTGAAAAAAGCAGCATCGCAGCAAGAGCACCCACCGCGGCACCACCCGATACACCAAGCACATACGGCTCGGCCAAAGGATTGCGCAACAACGCCTGCATCATCACACCAGCCAAGGCCAAAGTGCCACCAGTCACAAATGCAGAAAGCGCACGACTAAGACGCAGATCAACCAAGGTCGCCGCCATCGTCGATGTCGTTCCCTGCACCAATTCACGCACAGCGCCATATATCTCTGAAAATGACAATGCGACCGAACCAACTACACATGCAATCAACAAACTCAATACTGCAAGAAAAACCAGAACAGATAAAACCGTCCACGCACGTGTACGCCCCTGCAGTGCAGAAATGTTCATGCTTCTATGGCTACTCGTGTTCATGGGCAAAACAACATCAGGACTTCCTCATAAAATTTGCGCATGCAATGCTGGATAAATATCCAGAACATGCATGCGCGATAGTGCAACAACCGCTATTTTACAAATGCTTATTTGAATCCGTAGCGAATACCAGCAAAAACATTGGAACCAGGCGTTTGGTAAGTGCGAGCAACTTCGTACTGTTTATCTAAAACATTATTCCAACGACCGAACAACTGCCAATCATCATTCAACTCATAGCTGGCATGCAGATTCAGCAATGCATAACCGCCCAAACGATTGACTTGCTTTGCTGCGTCAAAACGGGATCCAGAGAAAATGACATCAGCCCCGGATTTAAACGGACCATATTTATGACTAAAACCTAAAGTCCCATGCAAACGAGCCCGACGCTCAATTAAGGTATTAGTCGCTTTGTCACGCGGATCCTGCCAATCCAAGGTTCCATATATTCTAAAATCTGACACTTTGGTAGAGCCTCCTACCGACACACCTTTTAAAACCGCACTATTAAGGTTATAGGAACAAGAAGTGCCAAGAATGATGTTTGGACAAGGTGTTCTAGAGACAATCAAATCCGAGATCTGATTATGATAATAGGCAATACTAAAATCAGATTTCCCATCATCGTAATAAGCACCGATTTCAGTATTTTTACCCTTCTCTGGCTTGACATCAGGATTGCCAAAGTTAGGCGCAAAATACAGGTCATTGTAAGTCGGCGCACGGAAACTGGTTCCCACACTACCACTAACTCTCAGTGCTTTACTTAGGCGATAACCGTAACCCAAACTCCCTGTAACGTTAGAACCGTATACAGAACTATTATCGTAACGCACGCTGGCACTACCCAAATGCTCATCGCGATTCAATTGATAAGCAAGCGCTAACGAATTATTACTACGACTACGGTTGTTCTGTTTTACCTGTGTGGGATTGACGACACTTTCCTCGCGACGCTCAACAAGTAATTGCAATAAATCACTGCCAAGTTTCAAATCGTTTTGCCAACTGATTTGATCTTGCGTTGAATTGTTTATGGCTGGGATTGCTGATGTGTATTGCTGTTGCTTGGAAGAAGAACGAGAAAGCTGTAACAAACTGCTCCAATTATTCGTGATTTGGTTACGCGAATAGAGCGAATATACATCCACATCACTAACAATATATGGCTTGAAGACTGGAATACCGGTACCGTCATACGCTGCATCATTACGGCTATTCATGAACATAAATCCAAGTTCCTGTCCTTTAGCCAGTTCCCAAGAAAATTGTCCGCTCAGGTTATTCTTCGTATACCCATCTTTATCTGGATCGAAACCTGCACCAATTCTTGATGAGAAACCATCAGCTTCCTCTTGAGAGGCATTGATGGAGTAGCGAATAACATGCTCTCCTTCGGTAGAGCCTGACACTCCAGCCGTCACAACCCGCTCACCATAGGTGCCAGCGCCAGCAGAAAATGTCAGTCGTGGTGCGCCACTACCCTTTTTAGTAAATACTTGAATTACACCACCGAGGGCATCAGCACCATAGAAACTGCTCAATGGCCCTCTCACAATTTCAATTCGCTCAATTTGTGAAAGCGGAATAGCTGCCCATGCTGGGCTTCCCGAAGTAGAAGAAACACTACGCACGCCATCGATCAGAAGAATCGTCTGTTTTGCATTCGCACCTCGAATGTAGACATCCGCGTCACTGCCGGCACCACCATTTCGCTTAATTTCAATACTCCGCTGAGTTTGTAGCAAATCAATGATGGACGTTTGCCCTGATTCAGCAATTTCCTCTGCTGTAATAACAGTGCTGTCAGCTAAAACATCGCTAGCTTTCTGAGCATTACGCGAAGCGGTCACAAAGACTGGCGTAAGCGATTGATCAGCAGCAGTTTGTGCAAAACTTAAAGGAGAAAATGCAGCAGAAACGGACAAGGCGATAGCGAGCGGCTGAAACGCCACATTAGTGCGCCGTAAAACGGATGAGGTCATGATTACTTTTCGTAGAAACAGCACCCAGCCCACCTCCCCGCAGGCTGAATTGAAAAGAAATACCGGAACAGAATCAACGACCGAAACAGACAGGAACCAGTACTAACCAGCACATGAGCGAATCGCATCGCGAACATCCCCGTTCGCAGCATTTCCACCTGTCCTGGCCGGTATCCGGGCTAGCAAGCACGAGCGCCTCACCTTCCCATGCAGCTTGCACAGTGGTTTGAGAGACGATCTGTCATCGATTGAGTGACGCTTGATTACCGTTGCGGGGGCAGCACACGTTAGCCTGAAGGCTTGTGTTTCCCGTTTAACTGCAGACATGAACATGTCCGCGAGCACCAAAACTGGCGACATTGTAAGGGCGTATGCTGCGGAGCGGCAACTTTGCAGGCTATTTAGCCAAGTGGAACGTTCTATTTGCGCAACAAACGTTGCGAACAAAGTTAATACATACGTTTCCAATAAAGCACAGGAAACATACAACTTTGTCTATTGTAGAGAACGCATGCTACTGGGATGTCCTCCAATAGCGCGCGTACTCATCAGAGAAGATTAGAAATCTATACGAGCAGACAACTTCACCGAACGACCTGAGTCTGGATAAATAGCTAGCGAAGTATCAGTATTGCAGCGCCCATATGCTTGGCTAAAATATTTTTTATCCGTCAAATTAGCACCACTAACCGCAAACTCCCAAGCTCCGACACGAACTGCATAGCGCGCATCCAATGTCGCAAATGAAGGGATTTCAGAACCACAACTATTTGTGACGTCGCCGCTATAGCGCTGCTTATCTACCCATTGCAGACCGACATCTGCACTATGCCCATTACCTGGCATCCAGTTCAATCTCAAGGTCGCCGTATTTTTTGGTATCAAAGTCATTTCTTTTCCAGCATAAGGGCCATCTATAAATCTAGCGGAAACGTGTTGAAAAACACCAATCACTGTAAACGCCTGATTTAAACGTGCTCTCGCTTCAATCTCTAATCCCTCATGTTTTGTAGGATCTAAGTTGATGTTCTCAAATGTATTGGGATCGGAAAATATCTCGTTTTTTAATTTATGGCGAAAGACTTTCGCGGTTAGTTTTTTATCGGAGTTCCCAAATGAAGCTCCTAGTTCTACATCGTCAGATGTTTGAGGCTTAAGTAAGTCATTACTTGTTTTCCCATTATTGTCATCAACATTTGCAACACGATAACTACGGCCTGCTTTTGCAAAAACATTCAACAACGGCTGAACTTCATAAGCGCCTTCTAACGTCCATGCATTTAACGAATTGGAATTGTGATAATTCGAACCAAACGGTACTGGATCAAAGGTATTTTTCTTAAATTTTTCATGGCGAGCGCCAAAAGCGACTCGCGCTTTTCCTGCTTTCAATTCATCACGGAAGTAAATTGCATCCGAGCGTTGGGTTGCATCATCCTGAGCATACGAGGCATCTCTTACACGATTTGACCGCCCAATATCTACACCTGCCACAAATTCATTTGTGAACGCCCCACCTTTCGTGAGATAGCGCAGACGAGGCGAAATTTGCGTCATCTCGCTACGGTATTTAGATAACGAAGAGAACTGGAAGAATTCTGAGTTCTTAATTCGGTGCGAAAGATCGATTGCCAACTCTAGATTACCAAACCGTTTTTCACCAAAAAGGGAGTAACGATCCATATCAAAGCTACCGTATTCATCTGGTTTCTTTGTCTGTCTAGGGTTACTCTCAAATTCTGCCAAACTCAAACCGCCAGGGAAGCGATTATCCTGACGACTAGAGTCAATTCTGAAACCTATGCGAGTGTCATTTGATGCCCACTGCAATCCACCGCTGAAAGTGTCTTGGCGTAACCCGTTATTGTCACGGTAGTTATCTGTATGCACGCTGCCCAAATTGGCATCTAGAGTAAATCCTTCCCATCCCTTTCTAAGGGATGCTCGTACTTCTTTGCTGTTATAGCTTCCTGCTTCAACAAAGAACGAACCTTTGGTTAAACCTTCTGTACCACGTTTGGTAATAATTTGAATAGTGCCCCCAGTCGCCCCCTCGCCATACAAAACGCTACTACCGCCGCGCACAATCTCGATTCGCTCCACTGACTCAATCGGAATAGATGACATTAATGCTGTCGAATATTCATTTTCTGATATCCGAACACCATCAATCAAAACAACCATATTCTGATCACTACTCACGCCAAAGCCACGTAAATCTAGTGAAAAATCTGATGTGCCATAAAAACTTTGTCGTCCATACACACCACCTATTTTTCGAACTGCTTCATTAACATTACCGATCCCTGCTTCGCGAATTTGTTCTGCGGTAATCACCGTCGCGCCGATAGGTGCAAACGCAGGGTCGTTCTCAAACCGTGATGCCGACACCGTAACCGGTGCCAATTGTTGACCGCTTTCCACTTGTGCAACAGCAGGAAAAGTCAGAGTAGCGAGTGCAGAAACCAGTGCGAGCGGTTTCCATGCAGCGGTGCTGCGATTTGATGGTGCGGATTTCATGATGTCTTTTTCGATAAGGAGCACTCGACCTGCCTCCCCGCGGGTCGAGTTCAACAAAAGAATGGGACGAGAACGATCTGAACAGCGCTGTGCAGTTTCCTGCAACTTGCTCGCTGCGACGTTCCCCGTTCGCATTGCTTTCACCTGTTCTGGCCGGTATCCGGGCTGACAAGCAAACCATCTCACCTTCCCGTACAAATAGCACAGTGGTATGAGAGATGATCTGTCACTAAAAACCAGTGACGCTTGTTTACCGTTGCGGGGGCAGCACACGTTTGCAGTAGAGGCATCGTGTTTCCCGTTTAACTGCGGACATGGACATGTCCGCGGGCACCAAAACTGCGCCATTGTACGGCTGGCACCACTTAGCGGCAACTACACCGGGCTTTCTGTTCTTTGCAAACCACAGTGCTGAGCATTACAAATGCTGTCAAATAGGCGCGCTGATCTATAATCCAGCCTTCTCCGCTCATCCCACTTATCGCATGTTTACTCCTGACCAATTGCACACGATTTCAGCCCGACTGGCGCTCAAGTCTGATCGCACGCAATTAGTGGAAATCGATGGCGCACCTATCATCGTCAAGCAACTGGAAGCACCGCTCAAGCATTGGGGTTATCCAGTGCTGAATACCTTGGCGCGCTTGCTTGGTCAACCGATGCTGCGTGCTGTTCCTGCGCCGGGTGGCCGTGAAGCGCAGGCGATTGAAATTGCACGTTTGCGCTCGCTGGCAGCAGCCGGTGTTTCTGTCCCAGAAGTGCTGCACATCACGCCAGAATGGTTTGCGCTTTCTTTCCTCGGTGCGACTTCGGTCGATCAGTTGCTGCGACAGCAGCCTGAGCAGGGACAACAACATTGGGAAAACGGACTGCAGGCGATTCTGGATTTGCATCGTCTCGGCCAAACTGCGAGCCAGTGTTTTGCGCGCAATATGATTGCGCACGAAGGTCAAATCAGCTTTATCGATTTTGAAGATGATCCAAGCAAGGTCATGCCGTTAGAAGCCGCGCAAGCGCGCGATTGGCTGCTGTATCTGCACTCGACTGCTTATATCTTGAATATGGAAACGCAAGACATCGCGCAGGTTTTTCTGGGATATGTGCAGCAGGATGATGCCGCTGTTCAGCGCGAAGTAAAACGTGCGGCGCGTGCCTTTAGTTGGTTACGCGTCTTGCCGAACAAGCGCAAACCATGGGGTCGTGATGTGGTGTCGGCTCAGGCTGCTGGACAGGTTCTGCACTACATCGCCAAGCAGAATTCATAGGCGACACACTCGTCGCTACCCAGTACTAGAGGTAGTTGTAAAAACAAGGTGGCTAGGCGTGCCGACGCAGGCAGTACGTTTAGTACGGCAAGGAGGCACAACAACGCCAGGTTGATTTTACAACCGCCTCTTAGCAATCAACGACCAGCACTTCACCATAACGAATCTTGTGCGGCTTCTGCGCCGCATACATCGCCATCTCGGGAACGGATAAACCGTGTTCGCACGCTGCCAGCAAGCGGATGATGCCAGCATGGCAAATCACGATGGCATGCTCAATCTGCAGGCTGGTTAACTCGTCGCGGAATGCACGTACACGATGCGCGACTTGCATCACGCTCTCGCCACCGCCCGGTTGATAATCGACCATATCATTTACCCATGCATCGATGGATGCACGTGGAATATCGTCCCAGGCGCGCATTTCCCAATCACCAAAATGCATTTCTGCCAAACGTTCGTCGTAGGTCGGCGTCGGGCAACCCAAGGTTTGCGCCAAACTTTCCGACAATGCAGTACAACGTTGCAGCGGACTGGAGAACAAGGTTGCATTCTTCGGCAATACCGGCAGCAAGGAAGCATGCGCCGAGGCCAACTCTTCCGCGGCTACAGCCAGATCAGTGCGGCCATAGCAAGTATTGGCAGCAACAATAGGCCGTGGATGACGGACGAGATAAAGATGCATGTTGGACCTCAATAAGCAATCACAGCCAATACGCCAAGATAAAACGCCACTTCAGCGACTTGCTGGACAGCACCCAGACAATCGCCGGTATAGCCTGCGATACGACGTTGGAACATGCGTGCCAGCCAGAACGACGCCAGAGCAGCGAACAGCACGCCAGTGGCAACACTCAGTACAGACAGCAAACCCGTGAGACAAAGTAGCAAAATTGGCAACAATGCAATGCCCGCCGCAATGCCAAACTCACCGTTAGACATCTGTTGCGCAATTGGTTTCGCTTTGCCGTCGGCTTTTACATATTCCATACGCCAAACCAGACTGATCGCAGCCAGACGTGACAGCGGATGCGCAACCAGCAAAACCAATACAACTGCCGTTGATGGCAAGCTGGAAAGTGCCATCCACTTCAAGGCCAACATCAAACCTATGCCGATCGCGCCATACGCGCCGATGCGCGAATCCTTCATGATCTCCAGCGCTCGCTCAGCGGTCGTACCGCCACCCAAGCCATCGCAAGTATCGGCAAAACCGTCTTCATGAAATGCGCCCGTCAAATAAATGCCGGCAATGGTCGATAACAAAACTGCTATCGATTGCGTCCACAACAAAGAGCCAATGGCGTACACAAGAATAGTAACCAAGGCCACTACAAGTCCCACTGCGGGGAAATAGCGCGATGCATGTTGCAACCATTGCGCATCAAAGCCGACCCAGCGTGGAATCGGAATGCGCGTAAAAAACTGCAAGGCAACAAAGAACAAGCGCAGTTGATGCATACAACGCGCGCCAAAACTTGTTTGAGGGATGATTTCTAATTCCATAATATGTTTACGCAGTCTGCTTGCTAACGTCGGCTGATTCAAAGGTTGCCATCTCGCACAAGAAATTCACCGATGCGTGCAGCAACGGCAATGCCAACACGCTGCCGGTTCCCTCACCCAGACGCAAACCCATTTGCAGTATAGGACGGCCGCCAAGATGCGCGAGCATTTGCCTATGGCCGTGCTCGTCAGAACAATGTGCGAACACGCAATAATCGAGGATCGCCGGCTGCAGACGGGCAGCAACCAGCAAGGCACTCGTGATGATGAAACCATCGATCAGCAAGACCATGCGGCGTTCTGCCGCTGCCAGCATCGCACCGGCGATCATCGCAATTTCGAATCCACCGAAGGTCGACAATATATCCAGCGGCGCATTACGCGCGACGATCGCTGCATGATGCGCAACAGCATCTTGCACAACCTTTTGCTTATGCAAAATGCCGTCTTGCGCCAAGCCGGTGCCTGCACCTACGCATTCCGCAGCTGGTAACTGTGTCATCGCATGCATGATGGCTGCAGCGGCTGTGGTGTTACCGATGCCCATCTCGCCGAAACCAAGTACATTGCCTTTCAACTCCGCAACAAGCTCAGCGCCGTACTGCATTGCTTGCGCGCATTGCTCTGCGCTCATCGCTGGTTCTTGTGCAAAGTTACGTGTACCGTGCGCCACCTTGCGATCAAGCAAACCATCGCGCTTGCCAAAATCGTGATTCACGCCAGCATCAACGATATGCAATGCGCAATGATTCTGCCGCGCAAACACATTGATCGCTGCGCCGCCAGCCAGGAAGTTCTCCACCATCTGCCAGGTCACGCTTTGTGGATAGGCAGAAACGTTTTCGGCCACGATGCCATGATCACCGGCAAAAACGAGCAGTGTCGGATCGATCAACTTAGGCTGCGTTGTCTGTTGAATCAGGCCGATTTTCTTGGCTAATGTCTCCAGCATGCCGAGGCTGCCCAGCGGTTTGGTTTTGTTATTGATTGCTGCATCCAGTGCAGCGGATAAAGCCGTGTCGTGTGTTGACGAAATAGTAGTCATGCTTGATGTGCAGCCCGAGGCGCACGATCCTTAGATTAAATGTAATACCTTGACAACAATTTTCGACACCGAGACGCACAAACGTGTACGTTATCAATCCCGAAAAATGCTGGGCGAATAAAAAGTTGTTGCAGTGTAGGCGTGAGGGTAAGCCGCGTCAAACCACAGCTTTTGAGCCAAACGCCAGCAGCCCGCACACAAGCCCTCTAAAACCTACGGTAGCAAGAAGTGAACAGCATGGCAGTCGGCCATGACAAGGCCATTACAGAATTACAACAAGGACGCGGCTATTTAACAAAATTTTGCAAGTGTTGCCAACCGTCGCCAACTTACATTGAATTGCTATGCGCCCCTCTTAAATCTGGGTATTATTGCCCTAGGTCAACGTGCAAAAGTGCGCGTACCAAAATCCATCGCCTGCTGCATAAAAAGCGCCATTCTTTATCAGGCGCAGCGCGTTTTGTTTTGCCGATCAAGCCACATACGCGACAACAAGCAGCAGAGAAAAATGGATAATCGACAGGGAAAGGTATTACATGAGCGGCGACGTAGATGATTTTGATGCACTGTTTGAAGAGATTTCCGCGCAACGTGCAGAAACCGTAGCGGCGGTTACACCGGCCGTAGCTCCTCCAGCTCCTGTAGTCGAAGCAGTACAGAACACTGCACACGTTCCAGCGGCAACACCAGCACCGACATTGGAAGAAGATGGTACTGAGAAGCCCATGTACGAACGCTTGGGCGGCATAGTCCGTTTGTTGCATGACTCTCTGCGTGAACTCGGTTATGACCGCTCACTCTCCGATGTCGCATCGCAGATTACTGATGCACAAGGCCGTCTCGAATACGTCGCCACATTGACCGAACAAGCTGCCAACAAGGTATTGAATGCCATCGATGTCGGCATGCCGGAACAAGATGCCTTGTCCAAAAGCGCCAAGGATATGGATACACGCTGGACGCAATTATTCGAAGGCAAACTCAGCGTCGATGAATTCAAAGCACTCGCCAACGATTCCCGTCAGTTCAACGCCAAGGTCGTCGAAGTAACGGAAGCAGAAAAAGCTCGCCTGCTGGAAATCATGATGGCGCAGGACTTCCAGGATATTACCGGCCAGTTGATCAAGAAAATTGTCACCATCACGCACAAGGCTGAAACCGAACTGGCGCAGCTTCTGCGCGACAACGCACCACCTGAAGTCAAGGCAGCCGTCGAACACAAACCAGTTGAATTGATGAACGGTCCATCCGCACCTACCATCGCCATGGTGCAGGATGATGTCGATAGCCTTCTTGCCGATCTGGGGTTCTAATGGATGACATGCTCAAGGATTTCGTCGTTGAAGCGTTGGAGCTGGCGACGAATGTAGAAGAGCACCTGCTCACACTGGAGCGGAACCCGGGCGATCTCAATACGTTGAACGCAGTCTTCCGTTCATTCCACACGATCAAGGGTGGTGCCGGCTTCATGAACTTGCCGGCGATGGTATCGGCATGCCATTTGACTGAAAATCTGTTCGATGCGCTGCGTACCGGTCAAGTACCGGTCACACCGATTGCGATTGAAGCGGCACTGCAGGCCAGTGGTTTCGTCGCTGATCAATTGGGTGAACTCGCCAACGGTGCACAACCGGAAAGCCTGTCCGCCATGCCAGCATCGCTGGAAGAAATTCTGAACAGCGCAATCGAAGGCGAAGCACAAACAGCTGCTATTGTTGAGACCACAGCAATCGCACCCCCTTCTTCAGCAAGCATTGGTAGTGATGGTGTGGACTGGAATGCTTTATATCTTGCTGTTGTACCGGCAGGCACCGCACCAGAACTTGCCGCTGCCACAGTTACGCCGCAAGCCACGCCCGCCGAAGCACCTGCAGCCAAAGTATGGGATGGCGTTGACCGCCGCGGTGGCGATGCCAAACAAGCCTCTGCACCAATCAAGGAAGACAGCATACGCGTCGATGCAGTCAAGCTCGATACCTTGCTGGAAGTTGCCGGCGAATCCGTACAAGCAGCCAACCAAGCCAGCGTGCTGCTGGAAAAACTTGCGCAGTTCCCGGTCGAAGGACATGCCGCAACCTTGATGGCTGCACTGGCAGAAACATTGAATCGCGCTTCACGCTATTCCACCGAATTGCAGCGCGCCACATTGGCGACACGCATGCAACCAGTCGGCAAGCTGTTTCAAAAATTCCCTCGTCTGGTACGCGAGCTGGCCAAGGATTTGGGCAAAGACGTCGAGCTGCAAATCGAAGGTGCCGAGACCGAAGTCGATCGTGTCGTCGTCGACAGCTTGTACGATCCTTTGGTCCACATGCTACGTAACTCTCTGGATCACGGTATTGAAGACAATGCGACGCGTCTTGCCAGCGGCAAATCGACCAAGTCGGTTATTTTGCTGAAAGCATGGCAAGAAGCCAGCAGCGTCATGATCGAGATTTCCGATGACGGCAAAGGCATGAATGGCGAACAGTTGCGCGCCAAGGCCATTTCCAAAGGATTGATTTCCGACACGGCAGCGCAAACGCAGGAAGAAATGCTGCAGCTGGTTTTCCTGCCTGGCTTTTCCACCAAGGAAGTCGCCAATAGCGTATCCGGCCGCGGCGTCGGCATGGACGTCGTGAAAACTGCAGTAGAAAAACATCGCGGCGCCATCACCATCGATTCCACACTAGGCGTCGGTACACGCTTCTCGATCCGTCTGCCTATCGAATTGTCTATCGTTCCTACGATGCTTGTACGCAGCTCCGATGCCGCGCTGGCTTTGCCTATGGCGATCGTACAACGCGTAGTGGAACTGCCGGAAGAATTTGAAAAAGTTGGCGGTGCGCCCGTATTGCGTGATCAAGGCAGACCGTTACCTGTACGTTCACTGGCTGGTGCACTCGGCTACGAACTCGGCGTAGAACGCGTCGGGATAGTTATCGCAGCACCGCAACCTTACATTCTGTCTGTTGGCATAGTGGAAGGTACAGCGGATCTGGTCATCAAACCGATGACTGCCATTAGCGTCTCCGGCATTGCCGGTACTGCGCGTTCGGCAGAAGGCGAGCTGGTTCTGGTGATCGGTCTGTCCTTCTTGCTAGACGGCTGCCGTTCAACGCCTAAGCTGGCTGCATAAAGCTTCAAACAACCGAGAGGATCATTGCCACGCAATGATCCTCTCGCTTTCAACACATTACTTCGCTGCCTTCTTCCCGCCCTTCGTTTTACTCGCACCGGCTTTTACTGCCTTCGCTGCCTTGGGCTTTCCCTTGCCCTTCTCCGCCTGGAACACGGCATAGAATTCCGATGCCATGCCGCGGATCGCACGGCCGATATTGGCGTAATCGTATTCATTGAGGTTAGCCAGCGACACCCGACCTGATGGATGCGTCGTACCAAAGCCGCGTCCCGGCAAGAGGATGACACCAGTTTCTTCCGCCAGACGGAACAAGGCTTCATTCGGTTTCAGCTTCTTCAGTAGCCATTGCGAAAATTCCTTGCCGTGCATTTGCTCGGACAGCGACTCCATATCCAGCAGATGATAGTAGCGCACAGAATTAGGATCATGCTGCATAGGCAGGCCGAGTTCGCGATACAGCGCTTCCTTGCGACGCAAGACGATACGCTTCATTTCAGCTTTGTAGCTATCTGCTTCATCCATCAGCGCGAACAGCGAGAACAAACTCATCTGCGCCTGCACTGGTGTCGACAAACCTGCAGTATGGTTAAGCGCCACGGTACGGCTATCAGCTACCAGTCGATCTATGAACTTCAGCTTGCGTGGCTCGGTAGTAATCGAGTGGTAGCGCGCATCCAGTTCCTTACGGAGGTTCTCCGGTAACTTGGCAATCTTGGCATCGAGAATATTGTTTTCATGCGTCGCCACTACACCCATGCGCCATCCGGTCGCACCGAAGTACTTGGAGAATGAATACACCAGAATGGTGTTGTAAGGACACAATGCAAACAGCGAAACGAAATCATCAGCAAAAGTGCCATACACATCGTCCGTCAGAATGATGAGGTCAGGACGTTTCTTGACGATCTCGACGATGTAGGCAAGTGTCTTGTCATCGATTTTTACCGATGGTGGATTGCTTGGATTGACGAGGAAGAAGGCTTTTACTTTCGGATCAAGCAACTTGTCCAATTCCTTCTTGGTGAATTGCCAGTTATTCGATTGTGGTGCATCGATGGACATTTGCACCAGCTTGTAGTCGTTGAGCTGTGGAATCTCAATATACGGCGTGAAGATAGGCATGCCGAGCGCGATGGTATCTCCTTCCTTGATCAGGTGATTCGCCTTCATGCTGGCGAACAGATAAGTCATCGCTGCCGTACCGCCTTCCACCGCATACATATCGAAGTTGCCGACAAATGGATGCGTACCTATCATTTCCTTGTGTATGTACTTGCCGACGATTTTTTCGCTCAGCGTGAGCATGCGATCCGGTACCGGATAGTTACAGCCGAGTATGGCTTCACACATTTCATAAAGGAAGTCTCCGGCAGACAGGCCAAGCTGATCACGCACATACGACACTGCTGCTTCGATGAAGCGTATGCCTTGTACACCGACATGCTGCTTAGCGAATATTTCAAAGCGCGCTTCGATACCTTCACGTTGCGGGAAACCACCCACATCCTTCATGTAAATATAAGAGCGTTCCGCTTCGGTCATCGCGAACAGACCGAACTGGAAGAAACCATGACGCGGCGTTGTCGCCAAAAAATTAGGATTACCGCGTCCTGCATTCAACATCAGTTGATTGCTTTTCTTGGCCGTTTGAATCAAGGCATCTTTCAATTCAAAGGGGCTTAATAATGCAAGTTTGTCTGGGTTACTAAAGTCCATTTGCGCTACTCCTTATCAAGAATGAGAAGCCCGGCACAGGCAGCTTCGGAATGTTGCATGCACTACATTCATCACACAAAAGCCACGACCAGTGGCCCGAGTAAAGTCAGGAAGACATTTGCCAATGCGTAAGTGATGGCGAAAGGAACCGTCGGAATCGAGTTCTCAGCCTTGTCGAGCACTTCACCAAAAGCAGGATTGGCACTGCGTGAGCCACTCAACGCACCGGCGAAGACAGCGGTATTGTCATAGCGCAAAATATAGCGCCCGATCAACATGGTCAAAATCAAAGGCAGGATAGTGACCACGACGCCAACCCCAAAAAGAGTCAAGCCATGTTCCTTGACCGTCTGCACAGCTTGCAAGCCGGAAGTCAAACCAACGACGACGACAAAGCCTGCCAGGCCGAGGTCCTTGAGTATCTGCACCGCGCCACTAGGCATTGCACCAAAGGTTTGACGCTTGGCGCGAAACCAGCCAAACAAGAGGCCTGACAACAATGCACCGCCACCGCTACCCAAGGTCAGCGGTATAGAACCAATCTTCGCCGTCAACAGACCCACAGACAGACCGACGACCAGACCAGCCCCCAGATACACGAAGTCAGTTTTGACACTAGGAACGATGACGTAACCAACCAAGGCAGCAACGCGCTTCACGTCCTGCTCGGAGCCATAAATCGTGATCACGTCACCCAGTTGCACGACTGTTTCCGGCTGTATCGGCAACACCTTTCCCATGCGGCTGATCTGCACCACATAAATTCCGTGACGCACACCATTCGCAGTCTGGCTGCGTATCTCACCTACCGTTTTGTTGTCGTACTCTTTATTGGTTAGTACCACTTCTCTGCGCTGCATGGTGAGCTCCATGCCTTCCACTGCGTATAGCTCCTTGCCCAGTTGCGCCGCCACACCAACCATGGCTTCACGCCGACCAACCACAAGAACAATGTCACCAACCTCAAGCATCAACTGCGGCGTCACCTCGATGATTTGTCCGTTACGCTTGATGCGTTCAATCGTGATGGAGACATTTGGATTGGCGCTTTCTATATCAGCCACGGTATGTGCATTACCTTCCGTGATCTGATACATGCGGCCAACCAGATCAGGCGCAGCAGCATGCTGACCAGGGCCTAACACCTGTACGCCTGCCTGCATCGCCGTCTCTGCCTTGACGGCGTCTTCCTTGATGCTGCGCCCCATCAGCTTGGGCAGAATATTCACGCAAACGATAATGGCGCCGAAAGAACCAAATACATATGTCACTGCATAGCCCACAGCAACGTTCCCCTGCAGACGAGCCACCTCATCTGCGGCCAATCCCAGTTTGGCAATCGCATCACCTGCTGTGCCGATAATGGCGGATTGCGTCAGTCCACCAGCAGCGACACCAGCAGCCAAACCCTTATCCAGACCGAACAGTTTTGCCATCACCACGACAGTAATCAAAGCCGTAATTGCCAACACTGCAGCGAGGATAATTTCTCTTATTGATTGCTTACCTAATGAATTGAAGAACTGCGGTCCGCTTTCATAACCAACGGCATAGATGAACAAGGCGAACAGCACAGCCTTGACGCCAGGATCGATTTGTACACCAACCTGACTCACGACGACTGCAACCAATAGAGAACCAGCCACACCGCCAAGCTGGAATTTCCCGAACTTTATTTTCCCTATGTAATAACCAATTGCCAGCGATAGAAACAACGCTATCTCGGGCGACCTTTTAAACAATTCATGTAGCCATTCCATGGTGACCACCTTTCGGTTTGATGAAAAAAAAAATAGACTGCATATAAAAAATCAAGAATCAGATACGTATCTTTTAACCAGCATCTTTGTATTTTTAAAATCGAAACAAAAGAACTTCACTGTCGATGAAGCAAGCCAACGAGGCCCACGATCAACGGCCCCATCAAAGGCAAGACAACGTTGGAAATCGCATAGGTAATGGTGTAACCAAGAAGAGGTGTGGAATTGCCTGCAGCGTTTTGTACCGCGCTCAAGGCTGGTGTACTGCATTGCTGACCGGCGATTGCGCCCAGTAATATCGGTGCTTCCAGTTTAAGAATAAAGTGACCGACCAATAAGGAAATGGACGCAGGCACGACTGCAATCGCGATACCAAGCAAGGGCAATGCGATACCATATTGCTTGATCAAGGTCATGGCCTGTGGACCTGAGGCCAGACCGACACAGGCGATAAAACTGGCCAAGCCTATGTCCTTCATCAGCGCTAATGCATCGGGATGTATCCCCTGCAAGGCTGGATGCTTGGATTGATACCAACCGAACAGCAAACCCGTCAACAAAGCGCCGCCACCTGTACCAAGCGAGAATGGAATTCCACCCAGCTTGATGCTGAAACTGCCTATCAACACGCCCAATACGATGCCCAGTCCGGCATACACAATATTGCTGCGATCACCTCTATCAAGGTGCACACCGATCAGCGATATGGCTTCCTCGGTTGCAGATGCTTTTGCGTTAGCCGATCCATACAACTGAATCACATCATCCAATTGCAATTCCAGATCCGGCAAGGGCGGCAAATGATATTCGCCACGCACTACGCCTGCGACATGCATACCGACAGGCAGTCCGAGATCACGTAAATGCCGACCTACCAGTGCCTTGTTTTCCAGCATTATTTCTATGGTTTGCACGGCCATATTCAAGCCGGCAGTATCGGCAAACTCCATTCCTAGCAAGGAAGCTGCTGTTACCAATACGTGTCGATTACCAATCACCAGCACTTCATCTCCGCTATGCAGTACTAAAGCTGGCGAGATCGTCAGCCTATGTCCGGCTCGGCGCACGCGCTCTATGCTGGCTTGTCCTGCGAACAGGTCATGCAATTCCGCGACACTGCGACCAGCACCCACGTCTATCCGATAAACACGCCCGACCATTGCTGGCGTCGCATTCACTTCATCGGTCGAGGATTCCTTACCACCCATCTGCGCCCACAATTTGTCTGCTTCTTCACGGAGGTTGACCCGCAACAACACTGGAAAAATCTGACTCGTTACGATGACTATCGTAATCAGACCAAAGATATAAGTAATGGAATAAGCGGTAACAACGTTGGCCTGCAATTGCTGAATTTCAGCAGCAGGCAAAGCCAATTTGGAGATGGCATCTGTAGCTGTACCTACGACAGCCGATTCGGTAGCAGCTCCCGCCATCATGCCGGCAGCAGTACCCGCATCAAGCTTCAGGAAGTAAGTCGCAGTCAGCACCAATGCCAATACGACGACCACTTCAATCAGGCACAACAAACCGAGGCGCAGACCTTTGAGATTCAGATTGGAGAAAAACTGAGCGCCACCGGCATAGCCAAGGGCAAAGATGAACAACATGAAGAAAACATTTTTGACGCCGGCATCCAGCGTGATGCCTAGCTGCCCGATGAAGAGCGCCGCAATCAGCGTGCCGCAAACACCGCCCAATTGAATAGGGCCGAATTTGATCTGCCCCACTGCATAGCCAATCGCGAGGGAAAGGAACAAGGCAATTTCGGGAACCTGCCGCAATATGTCCGTTATCGAACCGAGCATAGGCCACTTCTTTCGAATTCGCAGGGCTGCTACAGAATGACAAGAAAGCCTGAAGCTTCCACTGCACTCTATATCGCCCTATCTCCACCAATAGAAAGCTGCACTTAAACGTCTTGGTTCAGGATCGTTCACTGTCTCCAACCCAAACCCGTATTCTCTTGCTCACTTCAACAACAGGTACTGCATACACAGAACTGATTCCGGCAAGCCTATCATATTGCTCTGTTAAAGGTAAATTCGCGAGAACGACTGATGTCACATACATTTCATAAATAAAAAAAACGAGCGACCTATACGGCAGCTCGTTTCTCTCTGTACATGCTACTTAAAAGTTTTATGCGATAGCAGAGTTTGAACTCTCAGACAATACGCATTTCATCTAAGACAATTAGTCATCCTTTGCGCCATCTATTCCCAGCTCATGAATTTTGCGTGTGATGGTATTGCGACCAATGCCTAAACGCACAGCTGCATCGTTCTTGCGACCATGTGTATGTTTCAAAGCGGTCTTGATCAAGGTTGATTCAAACTGACGGCCCAGAGCGTCCATCACTTCCGGCTGTCCGGCTGCCAACAAAGCAGCTGCCTCAGCTTCCAGCAGCGATATCCAGCTACTCGCTTCTACTGGCGCACTACTTGGAACAGCGGCTTGATAGCCATTGCTGGAACTCGTACTTTCGTCCAGCGCGTGATACGTATTACCAGCCGGTGGGCTTGCAGGAAGTGTAGCTAATGTAGATGCAGCAAAGGCCTGACCTTCCGTCAACTCGTTTGGCAAATCCTTCGCTTCTACCGTTTGGCCCGGTGCCATCACCGTGATCCAGTTGCACAAGTTTTCCAGCTGACGCACGTTACCTGGCAACTCCAAACTGCTCAGGAATTGCATCGCACCTTCGGACATGCGTTTAACTTCCACGCCCAATTGCTTCGCACTTTGTTGCAGGAAGTGGCGTGTCAAGATAGGAATATCTTCGCGACGTTCACGCAAACTAGGCAGGCGCAAACGGATTACATTCAGGCGATGATACAAATCCTCACGGAACAAACCTTCGCGTACGCGATGCTCCAGATTCTGATGTGTCGCCGCGATTACGCGGACATTGGCCTTCAAAGGTTGATGGCCACCGACACGGTAAAAATGACCGTCCGACAAAACACGCAACAAACGTGTTTGCAGATCAAAAGGCATATCGCCGATTTCATCGAGGAACAAGGTACCGTTCTCTGCTTGTTCAAAGCGACCACGGCGCGTTGCTTGTGCGCCGGTAAAAGCGCCGCGCTCATGACCGAACAATTCTGATTCCAGCAAATCCTTGGGAATAGCAGCGGTATTCAATGCGATAAAAGGTTGTGATGCGCGTGGGCTGTGCTTATGCAAAGCGCGTGCAACCAACTCTTTACCAGAACCGGATTCACCTGTGATCAATACCGTTACATTCGATTGTGACAAACGACCGATGGCGCGGAAGACATCTTGCATCGCCGGTGCTTGTCCCAGAATTTCTGGCGTCTCGGCCGACACTTGCTCGACGCTGGTTTCGCGCAGGCTTTCTTCCAATGCGCGACGTATCAATCCAACGGCGTGATCAATATCGAATGGCTTGGCCAGATATTCAAACGCGCCACCTTGGAATGCCGCAACGGCAGAATCCAGATCCGAGAATGCAGTAATGATGATGACAGGCAAGCCAGGATGCTTGGCTTTAACAGCTTGCAGTAATTCGAGGCCGGATTCTCCAGGCATACGAATATCGGACACCAATACTTGCGGTGCGCCGGTCTTCAGTGCCTCCAGTGCATCACGTGCATTGGAAAAACTTTTGGTTGGAAGATTTTCGCGCGCCAGCGCTTTTTCAAGGACCCAGCGGATCGACTCGTCGTCATCAACAATCCAGATTGGTTTCATATGTTTATAGTGTCCCGCGTCATGTGGCTAGGTTTATAGACTCACTGCCATATTCGAGCTCAAGCTGCTCATGGCAATGGAATCAAAATTCTGAAATCCGTACATCCCGGCCGGCTCTCGCATTCGATCAAACCCATATGTTGCTGTACGAATGTTTGTGCCAGCGTCAACCCTAACCCACTACCGCCATCCCGGCCTGAAACCAAGGGATAAAAAATACGATCGCGGATGTCAGGCGGGATGCCCGGTCCGTTATCGATGATATGCAAGTCTAATGCCAGCCGGTATCGGACCTTGTTTAGCGTCACTTGTCGCGCAATACGCGTACGCAAAGTCAATTCAGCATCACCAGCTTTCATGCGAGCGGAAAGCACTTGCGCCGCATTGTGTGCAATATTCAATACAGCTTGTATTAATTGCTCCTTGTCACCACGGAATTCCGGCACAGACAGATCGTAATCGCGCTTGATCTTCAAACCGTTCGGGAATTCGGACACAATCAGACTACGTACGCGCTCACACACTTCATGGATATTCACATCACCCACGATATGCGGGCTGCGGTGCGGTGCCAGCAAACGATCCACCAGTGTTTGCAGACGATCCGCTTCCTTGATGATGACTTGCGTATATTCTCGGAATTCTTTTAGATGCCGTTCCGGCAGTTCCAGCTCCAGCAACTGCGCCGCACCGCGTATGCCACCCAGAGGATTCTTGATCTCATGCGCGAGATTGCGAATCAGCTCTTTATTCGCCTGGCTCTGATCGAGCAAACGCTCTTCTCTATCCAGCTTCAGTTGCTGCACGTTCTCGCGTAGTTCTATCAATACTGGCGTTTCTGCACTGTCCAGCACCGAGACCACGATATGCACTTGCAGAGCATCGCGTCCCATACGCTCCAGAACCAGATCCAGTCGCTTATCAGCGAATTGATGTTCCAAGGCTTCCTGAAACACTTGTTCCAGTTCATGACAATTGATGAAGAGTTCATTCAATTTATGATTGGTCAGCGCCTTGCTTGAACTCTCCAGCAAAATTTCTGCTGCCGGATTGGCATACGCAATGCCACTGTCTGGCCGCAAGACGAGAACGGCTGATGCTAATAAATCGAGACCATCTAAAGCTATTAAAGGTTTTTTCACAGGAATCCAAAAAGAAAGGCCGCACTATGCGGCCTGATCCAAGCAAACATCGTACCGATGTTATTTCAGGTTGCCGAGTTCACGCTTCAATGCTTCTACATTTTTCTCTGAACGAGCGAGATCGTCCTTCAGCGTCGCTGTGCGCTCCTGGTATTTTGCATAATTACGCTCGTCACCACGACGCTCCGGTTCACCATTATTGTATTCGCGACGGATATCAGCCAGTTTTTGCTCCTCGGCCCGCATCTCGTCCTGCAAAATTTGCCGGCGATCGCTATCACGCGCTTTTTGAATTGTATTGTCTACACGAGGAAAATCGCTAGGAGAGGATGGCTTGACTACTGCCGTCTGCGGTGTCGCTGGCTTTTTTGCCGCTGGAATTGTACTCACGCCCGGCAAATCGACCTTTTTACATTTGTTGGTAGGGCCGGTGTTCTTGTATTCGCGGTTGCCATTGCTATCTATGCACAGATAGACATCATTTTGCGCATAGGCGGAAAATACGATGGAAGAGAGAAACAGGACTGCGAGTTGACGTTTCATAGACTTTCTTTTTTGAAACTGTTAAATCGGGTTCTTAGTTTAGGGCAACAATTCAAGCCTGACAAACACTGATCGCCAGTTTACTGCGTACTAGCAACAGATCAATAAAAAAGGCGGGAAAAGCTTACGCTCCTCCCGCCTTTTTTCACCTTGCGGTAACAATCAGAGATTGATTACAGCGAGTAGTACATATCGTATTCGACTGGGTGAGCAGTCATGCGGAAGCGTTGAACTTCTTGCATTTTCAATTCAATGTACGCATCGATCATGCCGTCGCTGAACACGCCGCCACGAGTCAGGAACTCGCGGTCTTTGTTCAATGCATCCAATGCTTCTTCCAACGAAGCACAGACTGTTGGGATCAATGCATCTTCTTCTGGTGGCAAGTGGTACAAGTCTTTCGAAGCTGCTTCGCCTGGATGGATCTTGTTCTGTACGCCGTCCAGACCTGCCATCAGCAACGCTGAGAAGCACAGGTATGGGTTAGCCAGTGGATCTGGGAAACGCGCTTCAACGCGGCGACCTTTAGGATTCGATACGTGTGGAATACGGATCGAAGCGGAACGGTTACGTGCCGAGTAAGCCAATTTGACCGGAGCTTCAAAGCCTGGAACCAAACGTTTGTACGAGTTGGTACCTGGGTTGGTGATCGCGTTCAATGCTTTAGCATGTTTGATGATGCCGCCGATGTAGTACAGAGCGAAATCGGACAAGCCTGCATAGCCGTCGCCAGCGAACAAGTTTTTGCCGTCTTTCCAAACCGATTGATGCACGTGCATGCCCGAACCGTTGTCGCCAACGATAGGTTTAGGCATGAAAGTCGCTGTTTTGCCGTAGGTATGCGCCACGTTCCAAACAACGTATTTCAGGTTCTGGGTCCAGTCAGCGCGCTCAACCAGAGTCGAGAATTTGCTGCCAATTTCGTTTTGACCAGCGCCAGCCACTTCGTGGTGATGTACTTCAACTGGAATGCCGAGGGATTCCAGGATCAAGCACATTTCCGAACGCATGTCTTGGAAGCTGTCGACTGGTGGCACTGGGAAGTAGCCGCCTTTAACTGTAGGACGGTGACCTGTGTTGCCGCCTTCAAGCTTCTCGCCGGTGCTCCACGATGCTTCTTCCGAATCGATCTTGACGAAGCAGCCGTCCATGCCGATTTTCCAGCGGATGCTGTCGAAAATGAAGAATTCTGGTTCTGGACCGAAGTAAGCGGTGTCGCCCAAACCGGAGGATTTCAAATACGCTTCTGCGCGTTTAGCGATCGAACGTGGGTCACGATCGTAGCCTTTGCCGTCCGATGGTTCGATCACGTCGCACTGCATGAACAGTGTGGTTTCTTCGAAGAATGGGTCGATATTTGCGGTGTTCGGATCCGGCATCAACAACATGTCGGATGATTCGATACCTTTCCAGCCAGCGATAGAAGAACCGTCAAACGCATGACCGGATTCAAATTTGTCCATGTCGAAATGCGAAACTGGCACAGTGACGTGCTGTTCTTTACCGCGTGTGTCAGCAAAGCGAAAATCAACGAATTTAACTTCGTTGTCTTTCACCATCTTCAAGACCTCTGCTGCCGTCATTGCCATGCGAATCTCCTAAAATTTGAGCAAAGTAATACAGAATTAGTAAATGGGTTGTGAGACGTGCGTGTACTAACAGCATGTGTCCATAACTCGCCCGAAATGATAGCAGATTCCATGCCACCATCTTTCAAAAATTCGCTTAGCCGCACTGCAACGGAGCGCCATAGCCAATAGATGGCACACCACGATTTTTCTGTTTATATAATTACAAAATCATACGCACCAAATACGTGCGAATTAATCACATCGCACCAAATAAAAGCATTTTTATGAGGTAATCTCATTTACGATCCAAATTGGTGCAAATTTGCCATTTAACCGCTACTTACGGCCTTAGTTAAATTGCCTACAAGTAGTTGCTAGTGTAAAATTTTTGTTGGGTGTTTGCGCTGCATACCGCAGCGGACAGGCAACGCGTTGGTCGGGCCGCCACGCGGGGATACTGACGACTCATGAAGCCAAACCTAGAACAAGGCTCTACCCCACCGCGCGCGCAACTTCTTGCCGAACGCGCTTTTGCCACCCTGGAAAAATTCCTGCACATCGAAGCCTTCAGTGGCGTCGTGCTGCTGATCGCCGCCGCCGCCGCACTAATCTGGGCCAACTCTTCCTACGCCGATGGTTACCATCACTTCTGGCATACCTCGGTTTCATTCTCTATTGGTAGCTGGACCATCTCCGAAACGCTGCACTTCCTGATCAACGATGGCTTGATGACTGTGTTTTTTCTGGTCGTCGGCATGGAAATCCGTCGCGAGATCCATGAAGGTGCCTTGGCCAATATGCGTCTGGCTGCCCTGCCGTTATCTGCCGCCGTAGGTGGCGTCGTGGTACCGGCACTGATTTACTTCGGACTTAATCCAGGCGGTGAACAAGCAAATGGTTGGGCGGTACCGACAGCCACTGATATTGCATTTGCCGTCGGTGTACTGGCACTGTTGGGACGCTCGATTCCATCGAATGTACGCGTCTTCCTGCTGGCACTCGCGATCATCGACGACATTGTCGCGGTCCTGATCATCGCGGTCTTTTATTCCGGCGGACTGGATTACAGCGGATTCATCATTGCCACAGCCGGCATCATCATGGTGCTGGGTATGCAAAGAATAGGTATAGCCTCCGCTTACGCCTACGTGATACCTGGTGCAGTTCTCTGGTTCGGTTTTTTAAAAACCGGCGCGCATCCGACTCTGGCTGGCGTGGTACTCGGTCTGATGACGCCGGTCTTCGCCACTCGCTCACTGATACATCCGTTGGAGATAGCCAGCAAGGCAGTAAAGGATTTGTGGAGCAGCGTGGAAAACAGCAAACCGGATCCACATGATTTGGTACAACCTTTGAAGCAATTGCGACAAGCACAACGTGATTTGCTACCGCCGGTCAGCCGCGTACAAATGACATTGCATCCTTATGTTGCCTTCGGCATCATGCCCATCTTCGCCCTCGCGAACGCAGGCGTTTCCTTAAACGGAATCGATCTCTCGGCAAACGGCTCGATGGTCGTGATGATAGGTGTGTTGGTAGCACTGGTCGCCGGCAAGCCACTCGGCATCATTGGTGCCAGCCTGTTGGTGGTACGCATGGGCTGGTGCGCGCTGCCGCCAGGTGTGACCTGGAGTGGCGTCTGTCTGGTCGGCATGCTGGCAGGCATAGGCTTCACCATGTCTATATTTATCGCGACGCTCGCCTTTACTGATCCTAATCTGTTGGGTGCCGCGAAACTGGGCATCCTGCTTGCCTCCTTGAGCGCTGCTGTACTTGGATTGGCATGGGGCTTCATACAGGCCAAGCGAAAAACCGCTTGATGTGACCTGAACGCAAGAGCACTTTATACTGCAGACGATGGCAGCTCGATAAGCACCATCGTTTGCATCTAACCTGAAAACCGGAAAGACAACATCCTCATGACGAAGTCCGCAGACATACTCGCTGCCGCACAGCAGCGTGGCAAAGATAATGCACTCCCTTACGCTGGCGCACTGACACCGCAAGAAGCCTATGCACTTTTGCAAAGCGACCCAAGCATTAAACTGGTCGATGTACGTACCAATGCAGAACGCGACTGGATAGGTCGTGTCGATATCGCACCTGAACAGCACGTCGCTGTGCAATGGAATCTGTATCCGGGCGGTACGCCGAATCCTGATTTCCTGCCGCAATTGGAACAGGTCGCAGACAAAGATACCGTCCTGCTCTTTCTCTGCCGCGGTGCCGTACGCTCACGCCACGCAGCCAAGCTCGCTACCGAAAACGGCTATGCAAAATCTTTCGATATCCTCGAAGGTTTTGAAGGCGATAAAGATGCCGATGGTCATCGTAAAAATGTCAATGGCTGGTGCAAGGCTGGCTTGCCCTGGATAGGTGCTTAAGCCACTTCGGATTTAGCTTCACTCAGCCACAAGATACGCTTGCGCACCAGATTGATATGGCTGCGCAAGCGATATAACTCATCTGCGAACGAAAGCGGAATCGTGATCTGATTCACCTTCTCTTCTATCTCTTTCAAACGTTGCAACTGCGCCGGATAAATGGTCGCACGCTGTTCCGGCGGCACATCTTCTATCACTTGTTCGACGGTACGTAATTGCCCATACCAACGATACACGCGCGAGCGCACCTTCCATACATAGAGTGGTGGCACTATCCGCGACAACGGCAAGATCAATGCGCCTAGTGCCACGATCACTACCCACATCCGCTCAAAGAAATTCGCCAGCCAGAACGACATATAGCGCTGCAAAAATGGCGGGCCGTTGCGATAGAATTTTTCTGCCTCAGGTACGACTGGAATTTCCGTATAACTCGCATTAGGGAACTCGCCCTGCTTGCGGAACCAGCCAGCGCCACCATGTATAGTCGCTGCCGCTTGCACGAATAGATCAATCAAGGCTGGATGCAAATCTTCACGCGCTACCAAGGTCGCCGTCGGTGCGATCAAATGATAATTTTTCGGCGGCAAATCCTTGCCCAGATCGACGATCCCGCGCGGCAAGATGACATGCGATAAATAAGGGAAGCGGCGCGAATAAGCTTCTGCCTGTGTGAAATCGAAGAGCTTGATACCCGGCGTCTGCAACAACATCTGTATCAGCAAGGCATCCGGTGCCGAACTAAAAACGAGCGCATCGATGCGCCCTGCCAGCAACTCAACAGTAGCTGGCGTATTTTCCAACTGCTTGATCTTTACATCGCTCGGCTCCAAACCGTTGACCGATAGAATAGTCTTGAACAACTTCGGCACACCAGTTCCTTCCGGCCCAACATTGACGCGCAAGCCCTTCAATTGCGTCAACTGTGTGATGTGCTTGCTCTCGCGATAAAACAACCAGATCGGCTCCGTGAACAAGCTACCCAGCGAGACCAGTCCGGCTTCCTTGGCCGCTTCCTGATCTATCGAACCGCTTTGCACAAATGCAATGTCGACACCCGAATCTGGATCCATCAAGCGCTGCAGATTTTCCTGCGAACCCAGCGATGGTGCCAGCGTCACCTTGATACCGAATTTGCCCAGGGCCGCCGCATACTTTTTACCGAATTCTTCGTACGCACTATTTTCCTGTCCGGTCGCCAGCGTTACATGTGTTGGCGGCGTAGGATCGACCAAGCGGTAAGCGACATAACAGAGCGCAATTACCAGGACCGTCATCGGCCCGGCCGTGACGATCAAGTCGCGCAAGGAAAATTGAGTGAATTTGAAAATTTTCGGCATGTCGTTCCTATTACAAACAATTGGCTACACGATGCCAAGAATGCACGAATGAAGCAAGCACAGCATTCTGTCTTGCCTATCAGCAGTTATATGGAATGGGAGTAAGGAAATCATCCCATCCCATCGCTACGCGGCAGCGATGGGATGCGAGACATTCAATCAGGCAAGCTTGACTGCGTGTTCACGTGTTTCGTGGAAAGTAACTGCAGGCCAACGCTCTTGCGTCAATCGCAAATTGACGCCGGAACTGGCCAGATACGCCAGATTGCCAGCAGCGTCGTGAGCCAGATTATGGCCAGCAGACGATTTTTCAAAGTCAGCCAACATCTTCTTGTCATCGCAGGTAATCCAGCGTGCGCTGCTGATGCTGGTGCCTTCGAATACGGCATCAACGCCATACTCATTCATCAAGCGGCTCGCGACCACTTCAAATTGCAGTACACCGACGCCACCCAGAATCAGATCGCTGCTGTTGACCGGTTTGAATACTTGAATCGCGCCCTCTTCGCCCAACTGCTGCAAACCCTTGTGCAATTGCTTGATCTTCAGCGGATTACGAATGCGTACCGAACGGAAGAAGTCCGGTGCGAAGTAAGGAATGCCAGTGAACTGCAGCAATTCGCCTTCGGAAAAACTGTCACCGATCTGCATATTGCCATGATTCGGCAGGCCGATAATATCGCCGGCGTAAGCTTCTTCTACTTGCTCGCGGCTCGATGCCATGAAGGTCACAACGCTGGATACCTTGATCTCTCGATTCAGACGCAAATGCTTGATCTTCATGCCGCGTTCGAAGCGACCGGAACATACGCGCAAGAAGGCAATACGATCGCGATGAGCTGGATCCATATTCGCTTGAATCTTGAAAACGAAACCAGAGAACGGCAATTCAGTCGGCTTGACGGCACGCACGGTTGCATCGCGCTCACGCGGCGGCTGCGCCCAATCGAGCAAGGCGTTCAGAATTTCACGTACACCGAAGTTGTTGATCGCGGAACCGAAGAATACAGGCGTACGCGTACCGTTGAGGAAGGCGTCCAACTCAAATGGATGCGAAGCGCCATGCACCAGTTCGACTTCCATCTTCAATTGTTCGATCTCTTGCGGGAACATTTCTGCCAGACGCGGATTGTCGATACCTTTGACAACTTCAAACGTCTGATCCGCCTTCTCGCTACCTGGTGCGAACAACATGATTTCATCGCGCAGCAAGTGATACACGCCGCGGAAATTTTTACCCATACCAATCGGCCAGGTAACCGGCGCGCATTCGATCTTGAGTACCGATTCCAGCTCATCCAGCAATTCCAGCGGATCGCGCGTTTCGCGATCCAGCTTGTTCATGAATGTGATGATAGGTGTGTTGCGCATACGGCAGACATTAAGCAACTTGATCGTCTGCGTCTCTACACCCTTGGCGGCATCAATCACCATCAAGGCAGAATCGACCGCCGTCAATACGCGATAAGTATCTTCCGAGAAATCCTGGTGACCTGGCGTATCGAGCAGGTTGACAACGTGATCGCGGTATTCGAACTGCATGACCGAGCTGGCGACAGAAATGCCGCGCTGCTTTTCGATTTCCATCCAGTCAGATGTCGCATGGCGTCCGCTCTTGCGACCCTTGACGGTACCGGCGAGCTGAATCGCACCGGAGAACAGCAGCAGTTTTTCAGTCAGCGTGGTTTTACCCGCATCCGGATGCGAGATGATGCCGAAGGTGCGACGGCGCGCAACTTCGCTGTTAATCAATTCAGAAGAAACTGTACGCGATTCAAACGCTTCTACTTCAGCGGAATCGGAGCTTGGTAATTCGGGCGCGGCGGACATGGAGTAGCCCTTGGAAAAAGGCCTAAAGTCTACCGACTCTTGGCCTTGAAGTCTAATGCGTCTATGACTGACGGGGATTTTAAGGAACGACGGGATGCTTCAAAGGCAGAATACTTAACGTTTTACTAATCCTGCGGCCTCTAGACGTGCCCATACAGCGGCCTTCTCATCATCATCGTAAATGATCCAATTGATCACTTCATCGAAGGTTCTGCCGCAACCTTTGCAGACTTCATCGCCATGCGAAGTCGAGCAATAGCCTGCACAAGGAGAATCGGGCCGCAATGAACTACGCGGCAGGTCGGAAGGATTGTCTGCGTTACTCATACTGAAAATATTCGGTGTATCTTTATATTGCCGACGCCTGAAGCGTCATGCGCATATTGCTATTGATGCGTCCAGAATCAGTTCGACTGAACGATGTAATCAGTCAACAACACTTCCTGAACGCTGCGTGTCTTGAGGGTTGCATTCGCCACATCGCGCAACATTTCTTGCACGTATGCAGCACCTTCCGGCGTTCTCACGCGTTGCGAATCGACATTGGCCAGCGCTGCCTGCAAGGCAACATCCAAGGCCGCCTTGTTGCGCTGTACCCATGCGGCATCTTCCTTATGCGTTTGCAGCGCAACGGTCGCCTTGATCGACAGTTGCGAAGAACGCACCACCATCGGACCAAAATTGGAATACGCAATAGGGCTTAACTGCTGTGCACTAGGCTTGAAATAAAACCATGCGATCGCAATCCCGATGGCGACAACCGCTCCTATGGCCAGCGTACCGCCAAGTATCGTGATCAACAGATTGCCGGATTGCTTGGTTTTGACCATAAGAAGATTTCGGGAAGAAAAATGACTGGCTGCTAGTTTAACTGATGTCTCATCCCGAAATCGTGTTCTTGCCTCAGCAATTCACAATCATGACGATTTAACAATGCAAGCAGTTATACAGGCCGACTTGGCGTGATCGTATTACCACCGCGCTCCAGCCTGTCTTCCAACTCACCTATATACGCGGCCAATGTATTACCGGATTGCTCGACTGCTGCAACGACACCGGTCTCGAGCTTTTCCAATCGCTCTATGAGTGCAGT
This sequence comes from Herminiimonas sp. GW821-FHT09C12, assembly GCF_059416385.1. Lineage (NCBI taxonomy): Bacteria > Pseudomonadati > Pseudomonadota > Betaproteobacteria > Burkholderiales > Oxalobacteraceae > Herminiimonas > Herminiimonas sp. GW821-FHT09C12. The sequence continues at coordinate 144,209 of NZ_JBWKPC010000002.1, read as the reverse complement.
CTGCTCATCAGCATCCTGCTTCACAACCGTTTGTGTTTTTTCGTCTATGAAACGATGCAACTCGCTAAAACGAGAGGCTTCCAGTTCACGGCTGTTTTGCAATTCCTTCGCATGACGCCGCGCTTCCAGCATGACGGAGGATTGCAGGTAAAGGATACAGACCAGGAAGTAAAACGTGAGCAAGGCTGTCAATCCCAGCATGACCAAGCCCAGCGGCGCCTGTACGGTTGTCACACCAAGCCAGAGTTCGGTTGGTGTATTGAACGTATTCCAATTTAACGCGGCAAGCGCGCCTATGGCTCCAAGGATGATAACGAAAAACAAAGTACGAATCTGCATAGTGGTCTCGCTCCTTTCTTTGTTGGCACATCGAAAAAATAAGCAAACAACCTGACTAACTACTTGCATCGAACAAATACGTACTACTTACATGTGGCACTCATAGCAGTATCACATCATGTCGGCCCATCTCAGTCTTGGCTCCATGTATTGATATAAATTAAATAAACTGTTGCGTATTTATACTTAGAGCTACAAGAAACCTATTATCCGACACATTTGTTAATGTAACATTCAGACTACATTTAGTTACCCAATAAAAACAATTCTATACGGAGCGCCGCTTATGAAACTCGCATCTCTTTTGGCAATGACAGTATTGGCGGCGGGCATCAATTCCGCAGCGGCACAAGATCTGGTCCTGGCCATAAACGAAGGTGTGACCTACCAGGACGGCGGCCCAGCCAGTGAGCGTTACAAGCCACTTCTGCAATTGCTGTCAAAAGAGCTGAAACAGAATGTGAAACTGCAAACCGTCGACAAATACGCAGTATTTGAAAAAGGCCTGGCCGAAGGTAAATACGACTTGGCATTCATACATCCTGCCCATGTCGGCCTGCTAGCAGTGAAAAAGAACGGTTATGAAGGTCTGGTCACCGCCAAAGGTTTTACTGATTACCGCGCCCGCGTGATGGTTGCACAAGCATCGCCATTGAAATCCATGCAGGATTTGCGTGGCAAGAAAATCGGCGTACCGTCGGTAGAATCCATCACCACAGTGATGTTCACCGCCAATCTGCACGAATTACGCTTCCCTAATCCGGAAAAAACATACACACCGACTCGCTATCAGGACGCCGTACCGTTCATGATTGAAAACGGCTTTGTCGATGCCGGCGTTACTGGTTCGGCCGGTGTTGCAAAAGCATGGGTTGCCAAAGGCGGCCGCATACTGGGCGAAACGAAACCGATTCCAATAAAGCAATTCCTGGCCTCGAAAAAACTGAGTGACGCAGAACGCGAAAAAGTCAAAAACCTGTTGCTGAATTTATCGGAAAACGAAGCAGGTAAAAATGCATTGTCCAAAATTGGCATGACCGGCTTTGTGCCATGGAATGCAGCTGCCATGGATGAAGCAACTGCACGTCTGGGTCTGTAATTAAAAAAGGCCTTCACGATCAGATGATCGTGAAGGCCTTTTTGCTATCGGTCAGTTTTTAAATACCCACTTAACTTCTGCACAAACTGACGCGCTGCTCCAGCAAATCCAGCCACCGCTCTCCGCATTTCTCGTTACTGATACACAGCGCATAATCCGTCACCGTGCGCGCCGCACGTTCCAGCAACTGGATATCCGCTTCGTGTTGACGCGCGACATGCGGATCTTCCAAAAACAAAACACGACGACACTGCTGCCTATCCAGTATCAATTCTGCGATCTGCGCATCACCACCCATCGGGCCGCTCAGATAAGGTTGGACCCAATTGCGGCCGGCTTCTTCGCCTTTGATTTTCTGTGCGAGCTTGTTCAGCAAACTCCCCGTCGTGCCAGTCGCACAGCGGAATCCAAATTGATCCAATAGCGCAAAATGACGCTCTGCAATGTCCAGCATGCGATCTTTCATCGCATCGTGGGCAATCATCGCAATGCCTTCATTCTTCAAATCGAACGTAGCATCCAGCTCGTGATTTGGCGCTGCGCCAATCGCGATCGATTCCAGCTCCAGCCATTCACGTGCACCAGCCAGCGTCGATAAAAACGGTTTGCCATGAATCACGCATTGCCGCTTCAAAGCGACTGCTTCCGGGAATGTCGACGAAGGATCGACCGGATCCATCAAGTAAATGACAGCATCCAATCGACGCTCTGGATCACTATCCACCACGCGCGAAACCAGCTTCATCAAACCGCCATGCCGACCGTAAGGGAAACGTTCGATACGCGGATAATCTTTCAACAAACCGAGATGATCCATGGCATCCAGCGTGCGCCCGACCACGATCAATTCAGGTTGCAAATGCTCTTCAATCGCAACGCGGCTACCATTGAGTAAGAGGGCCAGTGCGGAGTCGCGGGCGTCTTGGTGAGTACGGCTAGTGGCTAATCCGATGCGGAAATTACGGCGAGAAGCGGGCATATTAAACAGTCAAGGAGGCTAAGCGCTGCAACATTGCAGTGCGTCAACTTAAGTATATCGCCTGTCGATGAATAACTTGTGACATTCCTGATCTGTGATAGCATACTGTTCATACATACAGTATTTATGTGTTTTCGTCGGGCCGCTCCCCCTCCCTGTTTTATCGTGCGGCCCGACACTTTCTTCTGCAATTTCTGCATTCAACTACCCGCTACGCCTTCTGCCTAGCCGCTTTCCCGCTACATACAACTTGCCTATCCGCCGTTTTTGGCTCAAAGTAGCGCCCAGTTTGACCTTCTTGGCTCGGGGTCCTGCGCATTTGATGCGTGGGTGAGAGATACCCGTTGAACCTGATTGAGATAATTCTCGCGCAGGAAAGCACACAATCCATCGCCGTACACCGGCATCGAATCCGCTTACCTGCCATCTATTTTGAAAGACGATGATGGCTTTACCAAACGCACCTACGGCAGCAAGCAATGCCGCCTTCACACCTATTCCTGCGGCTGACAGAGTTTTTTCCTTCCGCGATCACGCTGCACTGTGGTTCAGTCTCGGCGTCGGCTTGCTCGTTATGCAGATCGGTGCATTTCTCGGCACCGCTCTCGGTACGCAGACAGCATTGTTCGCCATTATCGTCGGCTCGCTGCTCGGTGCAGCTCTGCTCGGCCTGGTTGCCTACATAGGATTTGAACGCGGCCTGTCCAGTCCGGTATTGATGTGCCAAACCCTGGGTACATCGTTCGCCAAACTGCCGGTGATTTTGAACGTCGTTCAATTGATAGGCTGGAGCGCGTTTGAACTAGTCGTCATGCGCGATGGTACGACTGCCTTGATCAAGGACATCACAGGTATAGACGCAATCTGGTTGCCGTATGTCACGGCGCTGTTCTGGGGTCTGCTGCTAGTTGGCCTTGCAACCGGTTCGATGATAGGTTTGGTGCGCTGGTTTGTCGGTCGCTTCGGTTTGCCTTTGGTTATTCTTTCGCTGATCTGGCTGACCTATCAATTTGTCTTGAAAGCGCAAGTACAAGGTCTGGATGCAATCTGGAACAGATCCGGTGACGGTTCTATGAGTACGCTGGCCGGAATCGATCTGGTGATGGCGATGCCGGTGTCGTGGCTGCCCTTGGTCGCTGATTTTGCCCGTTATGGCAAAGCTGGCGCCAGCACCTTCCGCGGTACATGGCTGGGCTTTGCTGTGGCAAATATCTGGTGTCACGCCTTAGGCGTCTTGATCGTCAGCACATCCAATCCTGGTGCCGATCTGATGACCACTTTATTGCTGGCACAAGGTGGCTTGATTGCGCTTGGTCTGATTCTGATTGATGAGATGGATAATGCTTACGGCGATGTGTATTCCGGTTCAGTCTCGCTCAACTTCCTGAATGGAAAATTCACGATACGTTTCTGGGGCATTACACTCGCCTTGGTTGCCACCGGCTGTGCACTCTTCCTGCCTATGCACGGATTGGAACCTTTCCTGCTCTTGCTCAGCTCGGTCTTCGTGCCTTTGTTCGGCGTCGTCATTTCGCAATTGGCAGCGAAGGGACAAGCGACAGATAAAGGTGTGAATGTCGTACCTGTTGCCATCTGGCTGATCGGCATTGCTGCCTTCCACATCTGCCCACTTCTATGGCCGGTAGTCGGTTCCGCTTTGCCAAGTTTGACTATCACGCTGCTGCTGGGAAGTATTTACCGGATGTCACGTCGCCCGGCATTGCAATCTGCTTGATCCGTGGATGATGGATATTCTCCATCATCCATCTTATTACTTCGCTTCGACTTGCGGCCTGCTCCAGCCACCACCCAATGCTTTGAATACATCAGTGGTGCCGGTCAGACGCAACAACCTCAGTTGTGCCAATGTATCGTCTGCCGTGAACAAAGTACGCTGCGCATCCAGCAGCGTATTCAAATCGTCCGCACCTTCGCGATAACGCAACTCGGATAATTTCAATGCGCGCTCTGCTTCTTTCTTGATTTCGATTTGCGCCTGTTCCTGTGCAAAATTACGACCCGCATTGCTGAGCGCATCATCGACTTCTTTCAACGATGCATAAACCGTGCGACGATAATTTTCAATCAATTGACGACGTACCGATTCGCTGGTTTCCACTTGCAGGCGCAAGCGATTGCCATCGAATAAAGTTTGCACGATGGAAGCGGTAAGGCCCACGCTATACGCCGGATTACCAAGCGCGAGCAAAGCAGCACTGGAATTACCAGCAGCACCTGTTAATGAAATAGTCGGCAACAATGCAGCACGCGCCGCTGCGACATTGGCATCAGCCGCATACAGTTGCGCTTCCACACTCGCTATATCTGGCCGACGTGTAATCAATGTCGATGGCAAACCCGGACTGACCTCCGGCACATTGAGCGTAGTCAAATTTTGTTCAGCGACCTGCAAGGCTTGCGGCTGACGTCCAAGCAAAATTGCCAAGGCACTTACGGTTTGCCGTTCCTGTACTTGCAAAGGCAACAGGGTATTACGTTGCGTGAGTACGGTGCCGCGTTGGCGGCTCATATCCAGCGCGGATGCGGAACCATAGCGATAACGCGCCTCGACTATCGCATACACTTTTTCGGCAATCGCCAGATTGTTCTCTGCAACACGCAAACGCACACGCAAAGCCAGTGTTTGGAAATAAGCATTCGCAACGCCGGTTGTGAGCGTCAGCCTGACGGTTTCCAGATCGTAGCGACTGGCATTCAGCGATGCGTTGGCACCACTGGCAACCGCCGCGACACGTCCCCATACATCGACCTCGTAGGCCATGCTGAGCGCCACACCGGAGCCTTCTGTTTTGTTCCAGCCGGTACTGACAGGTCCCGGCTTGTTAGAACCAACATTGGTATTCGCACTCACCGTCAACAATGGGAACAAAGATGCGCCGGCACTACGTGCCGTAATCTCTGCTTGTGTCACGCGTTCTGCCGCGATACTCAAATCCGGATTGGCCGCCAAGGCTTGATCGATCAAGCCAGACAATTCATCCGAACCGAAACCGCGCCACCAGTCGCGCTGCAATTCAATGCCGGCAGGTGATGCTTCGGCCCAGGTTGCAGGCAACTCAAGATTCGGCCGCGTTGCATCGATACGGCTGGCACACGCGCTCAATGTCATCAGCGCTGCAACAGCAAGCGCGAGACGGGTACGACGAAAAATAAAATGTGTAGTCATGGATGTCATTTCATTCTGCCGACAAGGCAACCACAGGATCGAGTTGCGCTGCTTTTTTAGCTGGTAAATAACCGAACACCAATCCCGTCATGAACGCGCAACCAAAGGCGAGCAAGACCGGTGTCGGCGAATATTTAATCGGCGTACCGAAGGCATCAATCACTGCTGCCGTCGCCAATCCACCAATCACACCGATGGCGCCACCAATTGCGGATACCACCACGGCTTCAATCAGGAACTGCTGCATGATGTTGGCCTCACGTGCACCAGTTGCCATGCGAATACCAATTTCTCGTGTACGTTCAGTCACCGACACCAGCATGATGTTCATCACGCCGATACCACCAACCAGCAGCGAAATCGCAGCAATCGAACCAAGCAGGATAGTCAGCGTATTTTGTGTCTGCTCCATCGCTTCCATGATGGAAGCCATATTGCGGATCTGGTAATCGACGGTACCGTGGCGTTCCAGCAGCAATTTGTCGACTTCTTCCTGCGTGTTATCTATGTGATCGACGTTTTCTACCGCCACCGTGACGTTACGCAGATAGCGCTGGCCGGACAAACGCAGGCTGCTGGTTGAGTACGGCACGAACACCACATCATCCTGATCCGAACCCATCGGCGAAGCGCCGCGTTCCGACATCACACCGACCACCTGGAACAACAGATTATTCACCAGGACAAATTCACCAATCGGATTGTCTTCACCAAACAATGCTGTGGCGACGGTCTTGCCCAGTACTGCGACCGCAGCGTAATTCGATTCGTCTTCTTCGCTGAAGAAAGTACCCTGTGCCACCGGCCATTGCCGCGCCAATGGGAATTTGGCTGAGGTACCCGTCACGCTGGTTGAAGTATCCGAAGTACCGAAGCGCAAGGTGACGCTACTGCTTTGCTCCGGCACTGCGGCCAGCACATTCGGTAATTCATCGATCGCGCGCACATCATCCACCACCAATGTCGCGGTGCTATTGAAGCCGCGCTGATTCGGCACACCCGGACGCACCAACAACAGGTTGGAACCCATCGCACTGATACGCTCCACCACTTCCGCCTTGGCACCGTCGCCGATTGCCAGCATTGCAATCACGGAGGCCACACCAATCACGATACCCAGCAAGGTCAACACCGAACGGAAGAAGTTCGCGCGCAGTGAACGCAACGCCATCTTGGCCGCTTCCAGCATATCGGCCAGACGCGAACCAACACCGGCCACCACCGGTCGCACAAATACTTCCTGCGTCGGTGACTGCTGCGCCGGTCCCGGGTCGGACAGGATATGTCCGTCCTTGATTTCAATCAGGCGCTGCGCATGATCGGCCACTTCCTTCGCATGCGTAATCAGCAAGACTGTATGTCCGCGCGCCGACAAATCCGCCAGCAGCTTCATTACATCCTGCCCGCTCTTGCTGTCCAGCGCACCGGTCGGTTCATCGGCCAGGATGATGCGACCGCCATTCATCAGCGCACGAGAAATTGACACCCGCTGCTGCTGGCCACCGGACAATTGATTCGGCCGGTGATGTGAGCGTTCGGCCAGGCCCAGTTCCGCCAGCAAGGCTTGCGCTCGCGCATGTCGTTCGGCCGGTGGCAGGCCGGAATACATGGCCGGCACTTCGACGTTCTCTACCGCACTGGCGGATGCGATCAGGTTGTAACTCTGGAACACGAAACCGAAATCATCACGGCGCAACATCGCCAGCTCGTCGCGGTCGAAACCGGACACATCGCGTCCCATGAAGTGATAGCTGCCGGTCGTCGGTCTGTCCAAACAACCGAGGATATTCATCAGCGTCGATTTACCCGAGCCGGATGCGCCCATGATGGCGACGAATTCGCCCTCATAGATTTTCAGGTCTATGCCGTGCAGCACCTCGACTTCCAGCCCGCCATTGCGGTAAGTCTTGGTGACGCCGCGCAACTCGATCAGCGGCGTCTCGTCAGGCGCACGCGTCGCGTTGCTGACGGCGTCCATATCCATCTGCTCGTTCATTAACGACCCCGTGCCGATGGTCCGCCCATGCCGGGCGGCATACCGCCTTGCTGGTTAGTTGCAGCAGCCGAACGCTTGGTCGATGGCGGCAACTTCATACCAAGTACGACCGTATCGCCTTCTTCCAGACCGCTCAAGACTTGCATCTGCACGCGATTGGTCACGCCCAGCTCAACCTTGCGTTGTTCGATATTGCCGTCCTTGCCTATCACTTTCACAGTGCCGGTACGCGCTGCCCGCGTTGTACTTTGTTCGGCAAAGCCGCTGCTGGAAGCAGGCGTATCCACCGGCGAATTGCCTTTGGCGATAGTCGTGCCGGCTGGCGCTTTTTCACCTTTGGCGGATTTCACTTCGTCTTTTTTCGCAGTCACTGCTGCAGCGGCAGTTTCAGTCGCCGGTGTTTCAGCCAGTTTTTCTGCTTCACGCAGCGCACGACGACGCTCGCGCATTACTTCACGTTCTTCCGGCGACATTTTTTCAAAGGCAGCACGACGTTCTTCCTGACTCATATTCGCAAACTGGTTCGCGCCGGCCTTGGCCTTGTCCGCACCTGCTGCAGGTGCCGCAATTGTGTCCGTTGCTTTCTTGTCGCTGGCTGCATTGTCCTTATGCTCTGCTGGTTTACGTTCGGCTGCTTCAGCAGGGTTACGCTCGCCGCCTTCACCGCGCTCACGACGGCCACCAGTATTTCCGGAACCGCGGCTGGTACTCACTGCTGCAGTCGGCACCAACAATGCATCTTTGGCTGTTGCCGCAATGAAGAAAACTTGCGTCGTCATGCTCGGCATCAAAGCCTGGTTTTTATTCGGTACATCAAACAAGGCGTTGTACAAGACCACGTTATTGGTCACGGTAGGCGTAGGCTCAACCTTGCGCAAAGCACCGTACCAGCGACGTCCCTGGCTGCCCAATGTAGTGAAATAAACTTCCATGCCTTTGCGCAGCTTGCCTACTTCTGCTTCCGACACCTGAGTCTGTACCGTCATCGTCGACAAATCGGCAATCCGCAAAATCGTCGGCGCAGTCTGGTTCGCATTCAGGGTCTGGCCCTGGCGTGCAGTCAGCGATACAACCGTGCCATCCATGGGTGCATAAATTTTTGCGTAATTGAGGTTGGCTTCATCCGCACGCAGGGTTGATTGTGTTTGTTCGATCTGCGCCTGCAAGGCATCGATTTGCGCCTTCGCCGAACGCAATGCTGCTTCCGCAGTTTGCAAGGAATCGGCCGTAGTGGCGTCGGCTGCCATCAGGTTCTTTTGACGGTTGTATTGCAAAGTCGCCAGTGCCAGTTGCGATTCACGGTCCTTCATCGTCGCCAATTGATTACGCAAACCCGCACGACGTGCATCGACGGTTGCGAGGAACACAGTCGGATCAATCTCGGCCAGCAAGTCGCCTTCTTTCACAACCGAGCCAACTTCGATATACAACTTCTTCAATTGCCCCGATACCTGCGCACCGACGTCCACATACTCGAGCGGTTGCACGGTACCAGTCGCCGTCACCAGGTCCTGAATATCACCACGCTGCACTTCCGCAACCTGATAAATCTCACGCGGATCTTTTTTGCCATAGAACTTGTGCCATCCCCAATAGCTAAGGCCGGCTACCAGCACAATCAGCAATGCGATCAAAGAGTAACGACTGAAGAGACGTTGGCGCAGGCCAGCAAGGAAGGATGAAGACTTCATGGGCAGAGACATTCAGTGTGTAAATAATTATTTTAATGAGAGCGAAAGCGCCGCTTATTTTTGCTGACTACGACGCGGGAACAAATCTGGAGCAAGCTGCATGACACGACGACAATCGCAAACAATCGTGTAACAACGTGGGTATTTCTATGTTTCCCGGATAGTGCAAAACCAATGCGAGCCCTTAGCGGAACTGGCTGGCTATCCGGAAGAATGGAATGGCTGGCGACATCGTTGACGCATCAACGACAGCATCTAACAACGGTGCCTAACGATAACGAGTCTGCAGGGGATTATCAAGACAATCCCTGATTCCATAAGGTAAAGAATTGTGAAGAAGAAACGAAATGGAAGCACATTCCCACACCCATGTACGACTGATACACGCAAAAAAATGGCGCTGAATGTTCATTCAACATTCAGCGCCATTTCTTCTGCTTAGCCTATTGAGGGCATAAGCGATATTTCATGAATCTTTATTGCATCAGCCACGATCAACAAATGCACGTTCGATCACGTAATCACCTGGCTGACCGATGCCCGGCGATACTTCAAAGCCGAGCTTGTCGAGTTCGCCTGCGGTGTCTTTCAACATATCCGGGCTACCGCAAATCATCGCGCGGTCAGTCAATGGACTCATAGGATCGATGCCGAGGTCGATGCACATCTTGCCGGTAGAAATGGCAGTCGTAATACGACCTTCGTTGGCAAATGGCTCACGTGTCACGGTTGGGTAATACAAGAGCTTGGCAGCGATTTCTTCGCCCAAGCCTTCGATTTGCAGCAACTCATCGGCGACGTATTCACGGTAAGCCAATTCGCTCACCAGACGCACGCCGTGGACCAAAACAACTTGATCGAAACGCTCGTAGGTATCCGGGTCACGAATGATGCTCATGAATGGTGCCAAGCCTGTGCCGCTACCGAACAGGAACAAACGTTTTGCCGGCAACAGATCGGAAATCACCAAAGTACCGGTTGGCTTGCGGCCAACCAGCATCTCGTCGCCGACTTTTAAATTCTGTAGATGTTTGGTCAAGGCACCGTTCTGCACCTTGATCGACAGGAATTCCAGATGCTCTTCCCACGCCGGGCTGGCAATACTGTAAGCGCGCAACACATTTTTGCCGTCGATCGGCAGACCGATCATGACGAAGTGACCGCTTTCGAAGCGGAAGCTTGGTTCACGCGTTGTAGTGAAGGAAAACAGCGTGTCGTTCCAGTGATGAACAGACAGAACGCGAACAGTGTCAAAAGCAGCCATAAAATCAATACATCCTAAATATCAAATTGCCGTTATCACGGACAAGCGGGCGAACAAAGCTGTGAACGCATACCAAGAGGCGCTCCTGACTTTTCCTGGGAAAAAGGGAGCGCGTATTTTACCAGTCGGGACTGAACTGTCACAGGTATCAGACAGAGCCGCCTGAATACACTGCAATGGTGGACTTTCGTCAGCGCAAACTACTTGAGAATTATTCTCATTATAGCGAATAGCTGAAAGCGCCGCAAACCTTGGCCATCAGGATACCTTGTGCACCGCCATTTGATAATGACGGAATTCTCATTTGCTTATAACCAGACGGCTTAAAGGCGATGTGGCCAATTCATCAAATGGTAATAAAACGGTAATCAAGTTGTCATTTGCGCTCCGCATAATCCGGCAATTTATTCGGAGACACAATATGCGTTTCGATCACCTGCAACTGCGGCCACTGCCCTTGGTTATAGCGCTTCAAGCCGTTTTCGCCTTGCCCGCTTATGCACAGCAATTCACCGTATCCAATGGTGTAACTGATACTGCAGGTAAAACATTAACTGGTACGAACGGCACCGTTGAACAAGGCGGCACACTGACCACTTCTGGCAGTACGGTTGCAGTGACCGTCAATGCAGGTACGTCGATCATTAACAATTCTGGCACGATCAGCCAGACAGGATCGGGCCGCGCGATTGATGCCAATGCTAATGCGACCACACTGACTATTAACAATAATATTGGCGGCTTGATCACTTCGGCTAGTGACGTAACGATACGCGTGAACAAGGCTACGGACGGTTTCTTCATCAACAATCAAGGCACCATTGCGCAATCGGGTGTGGTTACCGAAGGCAAGCAATATGCGATCAAAACCAACGTTGATTTCACAACACTCAATAACCGCATCGTCAATGGCTCGGCAACGAATACCAGCGCAACGATCACTTCAAGCAGCTCGACTGCAATCAAGCTGGGTTCAAATACCACGCTCACAAACTATGGGAAGATTTATTCCACCAGCCCGGTAAATACCAAATGCGCCGACTACATCACAGCTTGCGGAACAGCCAATCCAGCACCTCCCAAAGCGGCTGATGGCCTGTCTATCGACGATGCGATGAAGAATGTCACTATCCTCAATTACGGCTCTATCACCGGCCCGCGTCACGGCATCGATGGCGGCAATCCAGTTGCTGCAATCGCAGATGCCAATCTGATCGGTGTAGATCGTTTGACCGTGACCTCGATTGGCGCGAATGGTGTTGTGTTCGACAAGGTTGTCAATGGCGTAACCACTTCAGGTATCACAATCATCAATCCAGTCGTCATCAACTACGCAGGTGGAACGATCACTGGCAATAATGGTTCTGGCGTTGGTCTTGACGGACACGGCGTAGTCATCAACTACGGCACAATCAGCGGCAAATATGCAGGTGCTGGCAATGTGTATGACCATCTTGGTTTGGGGCAAACCACAAGTAATGGCGATGGTGATGGCGTGGACATCGACGGTGTGGCCTATGTAGAAAACTACGGCCGCATTCAAGGCTTGGGCGCTGGCGGTCTTGATTCCGGTGGACAACCGAACGGGGCTGATGGCATCGCAGCTGGTGGCGGTACTATCATCAATCATGCAGGTGCAACTATCTACGGTCAGTCCAAAGGCATACTGATAGACGACGGTGCGGACGGTACTGCAATCGCAGCTCAACGCGGTACGGCTCTCGCTACTGGCGCAGCAGTCAAGATCATTAACGAAGGCACCATCATCGGCGACAAGAAAGTCGCGGTTGGACTGATTGGTACTTTTAACGACACCCTGATCAACGGCGCCAGCGGCATCATCACCGGCGGTGCAGATGCAACGCGTCTCGGCGAAAACAACAGCACCGTAGCTGGTGCAGCAGTACAAATGGGTGCGGGCGATGACGTACTGGTCAACTATGGTCGCATCGAAGGTAAAAATGGCCTGGCAATCGATATGGGTACCGGCAATGACACCTTGCGTCTGCTCGGCGGTGTCGTGATCGGTAGCATAGACGGCGGTACCGGCACTAACCTGCTGGAAACCAATGGTACGCAAACTTTCAATGCCGGACAGTTAAGCAACTTCCAAAACATCACCGTCCTCGGTGGCAATACCACCTTAAACTATGCGCTGAACGACGCCAACAATATCCAGATCGATGCCGGCGGTAACCTGCGCATCAATGGCAATATCACTGCAAGCGGCAACCTGACCGTCAACGGTACGTTGCAAGCAGCCAGCGGCGATGCCTTCCGCAACGTAACTGTCGCTGGTAACTACGCACAAGGTGCAAGCGGTGTACTGGAAGCACGCATCGGTGCCAACAATGTAAGCGACAAGATTACCGTAACCGGTAACGCCACCTTCTCTGACGGTGCAACGATACGTCCTTTGATCACAGGTTCAGTCGCAGACGGCTCCAGCTACACGCTGGTATCGGCTGGCACACTGAACGCCACTACCGGCAATCTGCAAGTCAACAATGGCAGCGGCGCTTTCTATACCTATAGCCTGCAAGGCAGTGGCAACGACCTGCAACTGGTGGCACATCGCCAGAACGGTTTGGTAAATGTCATTCCACAAAACCTCGGCGGCCTGGCCAATTCGCTGAACCAGCTGGCTTCAAGTGGCTTATCGAATTCGGAACAAGGCCTCAAGCTTTTGAATACTCTGCAATCCTTGCCGAATGCACGTGCATTGTCCGACGCGGCAGCACAGATCGCACCAGAAACAAATGCAGCGGCACAGTCCACGGCAACGGCGGCGCAAGGTAGTGTGTTCTCCGCTTTCGACAATCGCATGGATGCAGCGCGTAGTGGTGAACAAGTTGCCATGAACAAAACCGGTCTGGCCGGTGGCGATGCAGCGGGCAATCGTTTCTGGATGCAAGGCTTGGCATCAATCGCGACACAGAAAGCACGCAAGGGAGCCAACGGCTTCGATCTGGATGCACAAGGTCTGGCAGCCGGTTATGAAACCGACCTGAACAAGAGCGATATGGTCGGCATCTCCGGTGGCTATACACAAGCAGGCAGTGATGGTCGCGATGGCGGTGCAGGCGATAGCAATGATGTCAAATCCCTGCATATCGGTGGCTACTTTAGCCGTACCGAAAGCAATTACACCCTGGATGCCAGCCTAGCGATTTCTGCCAACCGCTACACCACACAACGTCTGGTCAGCATTCCAGGCTTTAATGAAATCTTGCGCGGCAAATTCTCCGGCAATCAAATCGGTGCACGCTTCGAATACGGTCTACCCTTCGTATTGGATGCTACATGGAGCGGTCGCTGGTTGATGGGTGCACGCGTCAGTCGTCTCGATAACGGCAGCTACACCGAAACCGGTGGCGCATCGGCACAAACCATTGCCAGCAGCAGCGCCAATTCAGTACAAAGCGTATTGGGTGTGGAGTTCAGCAACAAGCTGAGCGCTTCTTCCAGTGCAACACTTCGTGCCCGCTACCTGCATGAATTTGCCGATACGCCAGCCATCGAAGCGACCTTCGCCAGCGGTGGCCCGGCCTTCAAGATCGACGGCGTACAACCAGGACGTGAAGCACTGCAACTGGGTCTGGGCTATCGCAAAGTTACTGCAACAGGCACCACGATTGCATTTGGCTACGATATGGAAGTCAGGGATAAGTATCTCGGCCATCAATTGACGGCAAAAGCGATCTGGAGCTTCTAATCCGGCTCAAATCGATAGGCGTACGCATACGGTGATCGACTCCCGGCAGAATCACAAGTTCTGCCGGGGCATCTACCGGATAAGCACGCAAGAAGTTTTGCAGTAAAACAGGTGGAACGACTTTATCGTCATCCCCTACTACGTGTATCTGCGGCAAACGAAATAATTTCTCCCGAACCGCCAGCGCATTGAGCGAGCCAGTCAACGGCGATACCTGATGATGCGTGGTCCACGCAGCATGATCGAGCGGTGCCGCAACGGTAATCAGCATAGCAACATCATCACGTCGTGCAGCAATCAAGGCTGCCAACATACCACCGCCTGAATAACCTGCCAATACAATATTTTTTGCGCGCGTAGTGCGCTTGGCTTCACTGATCGCAGCATTCAAACGTCCTACCCACTTCTCGGCAAAACGTGCGCTGGTCCAGTCATCAACCGAACACGCATTCAGTTCAACTTCAGAAATGTACTGGCAAGGCCGTGCAAGATAGAGCACGGTGTTTTTGGAAATACCTTTTGCCAAACGCCAGCCTGCAGCATCGACCGGTGTTGGATCAAATGACGGTTCACGCATATTCAGCCATGCACGACCATCACCTTCGATCACAATCCACAAATTATCGGGAGCATTCTGTGATTGCCCCTGCGCGCGCAACATACCAACCAACGGCGGTTCCACACCGAAACGTACTGGCGTAAATCCTTGTGTGTCGCCATCCTGCTTCATCGCAAGAAAGCGCTCTTCCGTCGTCAGCGCACATCCAGATAACAATATCGTCGCCAGCATAAGAACGGCGCAAACAACACGATATGTCGCGCTTCCATTCGAATAGGACACATTACGTCCTAGCGTCTGCTTGATGAGGTTCATTGAGATGAAAGAAAAAATGATTGCGTAATGTCGCCTGCAATCGACGCCAACGTCAAGGTATCCAGCGAAAAATGCCGGGCATGCAAGCAAGCGACCAAGAAAACCTTTTCAGCATCAAAGAATCAAATAGAAATACACGCATCATCTATAAAAAATAATGCTCATTCGGCGCAAAAAGAGACCCGAGATGTCAAAAACTGTCGATATTCGAGATTTTTCAGTTATTCACGCCCCGCAGATGCAATCCCGCGGGAAGAAAGGTAAAAATCAGTAAATAAGTCCTTCTGTCCCTAACCTTGTACGGCATGAGGAATACAATACAGCCATACACAGTTGCAACCTATTTGAATGGATAACAAGATGGAAAACGCCGTATACAACAACGCACTCGCCGCATTGAAAACCTTATTCGGCATGCCACGACCGCTCGCGAACCAAAACGGAGCAAGATTTTTGCGTAACGGCACCGTCACGATCTACCACACCGAACTGTTCCCCGGCAATGAAGCAGAGATCGCGTTCAACGTGCAACCTATCTCTTCTTCCTATGGGATATCGCCGGCAACGTTGAACAGCCTGTTAGATGAATGCAGACATTTGACCGGACACCCGACTGAAGTCAATAAGTTGCAAAACTGGCCGCGTATCGGTCTGGCGACCGAAGAAGAAGTGACACAGGTAATGGTGAAACTTGCTGCCGTACTGAAGAAATAAACAGACGCATTTGTCCCTCCCCAAATTACGCATGCGCGTATAAACTGTAAGCGCAAACTGCTGGCTCCACAGATTCACCGATGTAATGTGACAAGGAGGAAATGATGGATAACCTGAACGTACAATTTCATGTCTCCGTTTTGACCGTCCCGTGCTACATCACGACAGATCAATTCCCGGAATGGCTCCAGCGTGAGGCGCTGGCCATCCAGGAGCTAAGCGAAGACAACAGCCTGACCATTATCAGATTGTTTCTTGCCGCACGCATCAAGGAAGTGTGGACGAGGAAAAAGCTGGATGTCCTGTTGCAAGGCATCACCGATAAATATCCCCATATTTTTCGAGTGGAGATGGTCGTAATCGACGATACGCTGGATATCGACGAGATAGAACTAATCCAGTCAGATGCAGAGCATGAGCTGGCTCAAGTACTGGAATCGGTTAAACAGTTTCAGGAATTGAAGGTAGCGAGAAGCAAGCTGCATTGATTCAACATTTCATCCGTACAGCGCTTGTGTCTGACAAAAATCAAATCATGCTCAGAAATTGTATCGCTCTTAAGAAAAAATAAAAGCGAGCATTGCAGCATCGTCTTCCAACATCACGATGATAGTGACCGCCCATAACAGAATATGGGCTTGTGTCAGCGCCAGCATATCTTTGGTGTTTTTATTAATTATCTTTGCCATATGCTTAAACGAGCCGGCTCAGTGAAGGTAGCGCCACAATATACCTTGTTTCTTTTTCTGCAAAACAAAATGCCCGCTTACGCGGGCATGTGTATTCTGGCGGAGAGACGGGGATTCGAACCCCGGATAGGCTATGAACCTATACACGCTTTCCAGGCGTGCGACTTCAACCACTCATCCATCTCTCCTGATCTTTCTTCGCCGACTGCTTTTTAGCGAAGCCGCCGATTATAGCAAAATTTTCTCCAGAATTGCCGCTTTTCCTCACTATCTAAGATTACTAGACGTAAAAAAGCCGTCGCAGCGAGTAACTACGACGGCTTTGCATTGAATGCAGATCAATATTTTTATTGAGCTTGCTTCAATTGTTCCAGAATTGCCGGATTCTCCAGGGTCGAGATATCTTGCGTAATCACTTCGTCTTTCGCCAGTACACGCAATAGACGACGCATGATTTTGCCGGAACGTGTTTTTGGCAAGTTGTCACCAAAACGGATTTCTTTCGGTTTGGCGATCGGACCGATTTCTTTCGCTACCCAGTCACGCAATTCCTTGGCGATTTGTTTGGCTTCATCACCGGTTGGGCGGCTACGCTTCAATACGACAAAAGCGCAAATCGATTCGCCGGTGGTTTCATCCGGCTTACCGACGACGGCTGCTTCGGCCACGATAGGATTGGCGACCAATGCGGATTCAATTTCTGCTGTACCCATACGATGACCGGAGATGTTCAGCACGTCATCGATACGACCGGTGATGGTGAAGTAACCGGTTTCTTCATTGCGGATTGCACCGTCACCTGCGAGGTAGGTTGTACCGCCGAGTTCTGCCGGGAAGTAGCTCTTGGTGAAGCGCTCTGGATCGTTCCAGATATTGCGGATCATCGACGGCCATGGACGTTTGATGACTAGCAAGCCGCCCTTCCCGTCCGGCAGATCGTGGCCACCATCATCGACGACCGCAGCGGTAATACCTGGCAGCGGCAAGGTGCATGAACCCGGCACCATAGGTGTAGCACCCGGCATAGGTGAGATCACGTGACCGCCGGTTTCTGTTTGCCAGAAAGTATCGGCAATCGGGCAACGTTCGCCACCGATATGTTTGTAGTACCACATCCATGCTTCTGGATTAATCGGTTCGCCAACTGAACCGAGCAAGCGCAAGCTGCTTAAATCGTATTTGCTTGGATGCACAGCAGGATCTGCATCCGCAGCTTTGATCAATGAACGAATCGCCGTCGGTGCAGTGTAGAAAATCGTGACCTTGTGCTTTTGCACCATGTCCCAGAAACGACCAGCGTTCGGGAACATCGGTACGCCTTCGAATACGATTTGTGTCGCACCGCAAGCCAATGGGCCATAAGTCACATAAGTGTGACCGGTGATCCAGCCAATGTCGGCGGTACACCAATAAACATCATTAGGTTTGATGTCAAAGGTCCACTTCATCGTCAACATCGCCCACAGCAGATAGCCTGCGGATGAATGCTGCACGCCTTTTGGCTTACCGGTCGAGCCGGATGTGTAAAGAATGAACAATGGATGCTCGGCACCGACTGCTACCGGCTCACATTCCGCGACTTGCTTCTCAACCAAGTCATGCAACCAGATATCACGACCGGCGACGAAGTTCATGTCTCCGCCAGTGCGTTTGTAGACGACGACATTGCGGATAGTGTTGCAACCGCCGAGCGCGAGTGCTTCATCGACGATGGATTTCAGCGGCAGGTTTTTACCGCCGCGTACCTGGTAGTCAGAAGTCAGCACCGCTACTGCGCCTGCATCGATAATACGTTCCTGCAGCGATTTGGCAGAGAAGCCACCGAATACGACCGAGTGCGTTGCGCCGATACGTGCACATGCCTGCATCGCTGCCACACCTTCGATCGACATCGGCATATAAATAATGACGCGATCGCCTTTCTGGATGCCCAGCTCTTTCAAGCCGTTGGCAAATTTGCAGACGCGTTCATACAGTTCTTTATAAGTAACCCGTGTAACTTTGCCATCATCGGATTCAAAAATGAGCGCAACCTTGTCGGCATTGCCATTATGCAGATGACGATCCAGGCAGTTGTAGGAGACGTTTAATTCACCGTCTTCAAACCATTTATAGAATGGCGCATTGGATTCATCCAGTTTTTTGGTGAACGGTTTGCTCCATTGAATATTTTGCTGAGCAAGACGCGCCCAGAATCCTTCGTAATCTTCTTCTGCCTCGGCGCACAGTGCGCGATATGCATCCATACCACTAATAGCAGCATTTTTAACGAACTCAACAGGCGGATTAAACACCCGCGCCTCTTGCTTGAAGCTTTCAATACTGGACATCGTCCCCTCCGTTACGGATTTTATTTGTTACTCACAATATGCTTTTACACTTACTGAAGCCTTACACAAATCCGGCTTCAGCAGGTTGAAATTGACTAACTGCTGTCGTACAGAAAAAGCGCATGCACGTGTAAAATGCAGTCTTCTATTTTGTTCCTTGTTACCTCAACGCATCCCATGACATCACCTGTACATACTGACGAATTGCCAACAAAAAAGGCCATTCATCCTCTAGCTGGCTTCATTTTCATGACGCGCTGGCTGCAACTGCCATTGTATCTGGGTCTGATTCTGGCGCAATGCGTCTACGTTTATCATTTTTGGGTCGAACTGTCGGATTTGATCGGTGCCATCCTCGGCAATCCTGAATCCTTGAAGCATATTTTAGATGTGGTCACAATTCCCGGCACACAACGCGCGGAGAAGCTTACCGAAACAACCATCATGTTGGTCGTACTCGGCCTGATCGACGTGGTCATGATTTCCAACCTGTTGATCATGGTGATTATCGGCGGCTACGAAACCTTCGTCTCGCGCATGAACCTGGAAAGTCATCCCGATCAACCGGAATGGTTGTCACACGTCAACGCATCGGTACTGAAAGTCAAACTGGCGACAGCGATCATCGGCATCTCGTCCATCCATTTGCTGAAGACTTTCATCAACGCATCTGCTTATGATGCAAAAACGCTATACGCGCAAACCGGCATACATATTGTCTTCCTGTTGTCCGCAATGGCGATTGCCTATGCTGATCGCATCATGGCGGACACAAACGCACTGAATAAATCTTCCCACTAACGCTCACAGCCGACACTGCCATGACCATCATTAAACAAGACGATTTAATCGAATCCGTTGCTGCAGCATTACAGTACATCAGCTACTACCATCCGCAGGATTACATCCAGCACTTGGCTCGCGCATACGAGGCAGAACAAAGTCCGGCAGCAAAAGATGCGATTGCGCAAATCCTGACCAATTCGCGCATGTGCGCAGAAGGTAAGCGCCCTCTTTGCCAGGACACCGGCATCGTCAATGTCTTCTTGAAAATCGGTATGGAAGTGCGCTTTGAAGGATTCGGCAAAGGATCAATCACCGACGCGGTGAATGAAGGTGTACGTCAGGCATACAACCATCCAGACAATACGCTGCGCGCATCGATCGTGGCTGATCCGCATTTCGAACGTAAAAACACCAAAGACAACACACCTGCTGTTGTGCACATGGAATTGGTTCCTGGCAACACTGTAGATATTCAGGTTGCGGCTAAAGGCGGTGGCTCGGAAAACAAAACCAAGTTCGTCATGCTCAACCCATCCGACTCGCTGGTCGATTGGGTCATGCAAACCGTGCCTTTGATGGGCGCAGGCTGGTGCCCACCAGGCATGCTCGGTATTGGTATCGGCGGCACAGCAGAACGCGCAATGCTGATGGCCAAACAAGTGTTAATGGAAGACATCAACATGTACGATTTGAAAAAACGCGGCCCGCAAAATAAGACAGAAGAACTGCGCATTGAATTGTGTGACAAGATCAATTCGCTCGGCATAGGCGCACAAGGCCTCGGTGGTTTGACCACTGTGCTCGACGTGAAGATCATGATGCATCCGACACATGCGGCATCCAAACCAGTCGCCATGATCCCGAACTGCGCCGCCACACGCCATGCACACTTCGTACTCGATGGTTCCGGTCCCGTTTATCTGGATCCACCATCACTGTCCGATTGGCCAAACGTCAACTGGACGCCAAATACAGAACAATCCAAACGCGTCGATCTGAATACATTGACCAAGGAAGAAGTCGCTTCGTGGAAGCCAGGTCAAACCTTGCTCTTGAACGGCAAGATGTTGACCGGTCGCGATGCTGCACACAAACGCATCCAAGACATGTTGGCCAAAGGCGAAAAACTACCAGTCGACTTTACCAATCGCATCATCTATTACGTCGGCCCGGTCGATCCAGTACGCGATGAAGCAGTTGGTCCAGCTGGCCCAACAACGGCAACACGCATGGATAAATTTACCGAAATGATGTTGGCGCAAACCGGTTTGATCTCGATGGTCGGCAAGGCAGAACGTGGCCCAACCGCGATTGAAGCAATCAAGAAACATCAATCGGCTTACCTGATGGCCGTTGGCGGTGCCGCGTATCTGGTATCGAAAGCGATCAAGACAGCCAAGGTACTCGGCTTCGAGGATCTGGGTATGGAAGCAATTTACGAATTCGATGTGACAGATATGCCCGTCACAGTCGCGGTTGACTCAAACGGCACTTCGGTACATACAACTGGACCCAAGGAATGGAAAGAGAAGATCGAGAAGATTCGTTTGAACGAGATTCCTGTTACCGCGGTCTGACACCGCATATCGATCAATCTGACATCGCAAACCGACGTGGCATTCTCCGCATATCCTGATCCTGTTGCAGCCGACGCACCGATAGGCATCTTCGACTCGGGCGTTGGTGCCTTGTCGGTCCTGCGTCATATCCAGGCGCGCTTGCCGTCCGAACATTTATTGTGCTTTGCCGACTCCGGCTACGCTCCATACGGCGGCAAATCCGATGCTGAAATCATCGAACGCACTTTGGCAATCGCTTCTTTTCTTGCAACCAAGAACATCAAGGCCATCGTCGTCGCCTGCAATACCGCGACCGCTGCAGCCATCGATGCCTTGCGCCAGCATTACCCGGAATTGATCGTAGTTGGCGTCGAACCAGGGCTCAAACCCGCAGCCGTTTTTAGCAAAAGTGGCAAAGCTGGCGTATTGGCGACAGCCAGCACCATCGCAAGTAGCCGCTTCATCACCCTGCGCGACCAAATCAGCTCATCAACTGGCGTCACGTTTCTGTCGCAAGCTTGCGTCGGTCTGGTTGAAAAAATTGAAAAAGGTGAGCTGGACTCACCTGAAACAGCCGCCATGCTGGAACGCTACGTCACACCGTTGCTGCGTGGCGGTGCAGATACGCTGGCCTTGGGTTGTACGCACTACCCTTTCGTACAACCGTTGATCGAAGCAATCGCCCAACGTGAAAGTGCCGTACCAGTCACCATCATCGATACCGGCGAAGCTGTGTCGCGTCAGCTCGAGCGACTATTGCAACAACGCGGCCTGCAAAGATTTGAAACAACTGCCGGATCACTGCAAGCCTTCACAACTGGCAGCCGCAGCGCCCTTGTTCAAGCCTTCGCACAATTGCTGAATCAGCATCCCTCAGTCACGGAAATGCCGGCAAAAACGGCTGCCTGAGAAAAAATCGATTCATTTCTTTATTTGATTTGCCAGCCGCGTATGAATTTTGTATAATGCGCAGCTGTCTAGCAAACATTGTTAGTCAGATAGTTGTAAATCAGTGGTGGCTGTAGCTCAGTTGGTAGAGTCCAGGATTGTGATTCCTGTTGTCGTGGGTTCGAGCCCCATCAGCCACCCCACTGTATTTCAATAAAATCAGCACTTTTCTCCTCGCTGATTTTTCATATTTCAAATCCACAATATCCAAACGATTTCACAACGCGCAATTTGACGCGACGTGCGCACGTCCATTTCTGCCTCATTTAAACGGTGTGGAAAATTCAGAATACGGAAAAGCAATCTGCCACGCAGGCAAACCTTTTCCGGTTCAGATTTGGCGAAGCGCCATTAAAATATTTTTTCGCCGCGCAGATAATCGATCACGATTGCATTAACGGCAGACAAGCGTGCCTCTGCAGTTCCACTCTGCGCTGCGACGATCTGGCGCAAATAATTCAGCATCGAGGTTTTTGCCTTACGCGCAACATCGATAGTCACGGCTTCTTCTTCGTAAAGAATGACATACGATCTGGCAAAGCTGGCGATCAGGAAATATGCGGTGGCGTTATTCGCATCATTGTCGATAAGGGACAGGCACTGTGCACGCAGTTCAACGTAAGAATCTGTACCCGCTTCACGCGTTTCGAACTGGCTAACGATCTCTGTTAAATTCATTTTCACTTCCAAAATAATGGTCGGTTAAATTCACTTTCTCAAAGCAATCGTTCATCACGATTTTTCACATCGCCTTGAGGACATATTGTACCTAAGCCGATAGAAACGCATCGTTCACGATCAATTTTGAATAAGAATTCCTGAAAAATGTCATTCGCCATTGTTCGATACAGACAGACTGCTTTTCGACTTTTTCTCCTCATCAAGGAATTAGGCTTAATATAGGCAGTGAACTACGAGCAGCACTCACTCTGACAAAAGGAGACTTTGGATGAATATCAAAAGTAAAAGAGCAGCATTGGTTCTCGCGGCAACTGCCGCATTAATGTGTTCCCCGGTCGTAGTGCAAGCACAGTACGTTGGTCCATCAGCACAGATTACCGTCAGCTCAGTGGCTGATATCCTGAAAAATCCAGTCGACGATCAACCTGTCATGCTACGCGGGCTTCTGATCAAGCAAGTCGGACACGACAAATACATCCTCTCCGATGGAACTGGTGAAATTCGCGTTGAGATCGATGCCAAGCGTTTCGCGGGGCAGCAAGTTGATGCGAATACCAAAGTCGAATTAAGAGGGAAAGTGGAAAAAGACTTTCTTCAAAGTCCGGAGGTCGACGTAGATACGCTCATCTTATTGAGATAACTCGTCAAATAAACTGATACCTGAATGGGTATCACAGACATAAAAAAACCGTCGCATGCGACGGTTTTTTATTTTGCAGACCTGACTAAGATTAATGTCCGGACAATGCGGCTTCTGCAGCAGCATTTTGTTTACGGATTTTTTCTTTTTCAGCTTCAGCTTCCGGGCTCAATGGTGCAGCTGGGTCTGTGCTTGTTGCTGCAGCAGGCTCTGCAGGTGTATGGCTGTCAGCGCCACAACCAGCCAAAATCATAGCCAACGCAAATGCTGCGAATAATACTTTACTCATTGCTCTTCCTTCTGGATTGATGATTCTATGTATTTTCAAACACTGGTTATTCACCAGTAGTTGATACGCGTACTCTCACGACGAAACAATGCATACGCCACTGAAACCACTGAGTGGAATATAAGAGATGTTAAGAAAACGGTAAATTGTGGAATCCACGTACCTGCATGTACTGCAGCGCAACATTCCTGCAGTTTCTTTTTTGTCGGACATCACTATCGATAACAACATTGAAAACTTGATGCACGCGATGACTTGCGCACTCTCAACATAGCCAACTGTACGATCCAGGTCATGAACGACTGTTGCGCTATCATTGCAGCTCATCGTCATTCAACTTGCACAATTCATGACAAAAACTCTGCTCGACACCCAAGCATTAGAAAACGTACTGGAAGAATTCGCTGATGCGCGTAATTGGCAACAATTCCATTCACCAAAAAATCTAGCCATGGCGCTGACCGGTGAAGTGGGCGAGCTGGTAGAGATATTCCAGTGGCGTACCGAAGAAGAATCCTGGCAGGTGGCACAAGCGCCGGAAACCGCCGAACACGTGCGTCAGGAACTGGCTGATGTTGCGCTGTATCTGATACGTCTGGCTTCGGTCCTCAAGGTTGATTTGAATGCCGCGATTCAAGACAAGCTTGTGATCAACGCAAAAAAATACCCGGCACTGTAAAATTCGTCACTGCCGACTTGATCGGCACGAATCGAGGTGAACGATTTTTGCAACGTTCATCACTTCTTATATTCCCGTAAAGTTGACGATGGCTGCGCGACACGCCATTGGATCATCCTGAAATTTCTCATGACCGACACACAATTCAACGCCAGAAAAAATACTGCCAGTACATTTACGGAATGGCTGCGCGAACAAAATCAAGATAACTGGAATGCTGCGATCAATCATCGCTTCATCGATGAGTTATTTGCCGGATCAGTAGCAGAAGATGTGCTGCAACATTATCTGGTGCAGGATTATCAATTCATCGATCGCTTCGTCGCCCTGCTCGGCGCAGCCATTGCCAGCGCTGATCGCTTCGAGTCACGAGTACGACTGGCACGCTTTGCAGCGATGATTACCAGCGATGAAAATACCTATTTCCTGCGCGCATTTGATGAACTCGGTACCACTGCCAAACACCGCACTGCGCCGCAATTGACTGCGCCGACCAAGGCCTTCCAGGACTTGATGGCAGAAGCAGCTGAAAGCCGAATCTATCCTTTGTGCCTGTCTGTCCTGGTCGTGGCTGAATGGTTGTACTTGAGCTGGGCCGATCGTCCAAACGCCAAGCTGCCGGAACGCTTTATTCATGCAGAGTGGATTACCTTGCATAACAACCCAGCCTTTGCCGAATTCATTGACTGGTTGCGTTCAGAACTGGATCGCACTGGTGCCGCACTCGATGCCGATGGACAAGTACGCAGTGCGGATATGTTCGGTCGCGCCGTCAAGCTGGAGCGTGAGTTCTTCGATCACGTTTACACTCCGCTCCAATACTCCTGAATCCCTGCCCGTACGCATGCGACGGGCCACCATCCTCGTTAAGGAACACCATGTCTTTTACTGCTGAAATCTGGAAGAAGAATGCGGCCTTGTTTGAAACAATCCGCACAATGCCGTTCAATCAGGAACTCGCTGACGGCACATTGAGCAAAGAGCGCTTCCGTCATTACATGATTCAGGATGCGCATTATCTGGTCGCTTTCGGCCGCGCATTGGCCGTTGCCGCGGCCAAAGCAGACAATGCAGACGAAGTAGTGCAGTTCGCCAACGCAGCACACGGCGCAGTGGTGGTCGAGCGCAGCCTGCACAAGGATTTCATGGAGCAATTCGGCGTCAGCCCGGCTACCTTTGCTGCCACACCACTATCGCCAACCACGCATCATTACAGCAGCTATCTGCTGGCAAATTCGTGGAGCGCATCTTATCCGGTCGCTTTGGCCGGTTTGCTGCCCTGCTTCTGGATCTACGCCGAAATCGGTCGCGATATTCTCGGCCGCACAGGCAAGAACAATCCTTACGACTCATGGATAGGCACCTACGGTGGTGAAGAATTCCACGCGGCTGTGCGCGCTGTGATCGCAACTGTTGATCGCGTAGCGTCTGTTGCCAGTGAAGAGACACGTCGTGACATGCATATCGCTTATACGCATGCAGCCAAACTGGAATGGATGTTCTGGGATTCTGCTTATCGTCTGGAGCAATGGCCGGTCTAAATAATCTTGTTTGCTGATCGCAATACAAGGTAGCGACTGCATGTGCAAGAGCCCGATTCATAACTTGAATCGGGCTCTTTTTATTTCACCTGTTTATTTCTGCGCAGCGCTTGTTGTACTTCAGGTTGCAAGCATGCTCCTGCCAGGCCAAACGAGTAGTAGACTGTTGAGGTGATGACAGCAATGCCCCATGTTGCTCATGGGTATATGTACTATTCTGAATGATCGTACGCCACTAGTGTCTAGCGACACGTCACTTCCCTACCTATCGACAGGAGTTCATTATGGACGAAGAAAATTTCAATCTCAGCATGCGTAAATTCTTGAAAATGGTGGGAGTTAGCTCACAGCATGAAATCGAAAAAGCAGTGGAAGCAGCGATAGCGAACGGCAGCATTGCCGGGACCGAATCATTCCCTGCAAAGGTCACTCTGGAAATTGAAGGACTTAAATTGAATATCACCTTTGATGGTGAAATTCGTCTTCAATAAATATGGATAGCATCAAGGTGCCTCTTATTATGCGAGCACCATGACTAGAAACCGGATGCACAGTGATGTGCATCCGGTTTTTTACTTTATCTTCTCGACCCCGCTCGCGGCGTCATCTCACCCGATCTTGATGCCAGAGCTCACCATTTATATGGCGGGATCGCCATCGTGACCAAGGCGCTGATTTGCGTTTGCTCAATAAATTGATCCGGGCTGCTTTCTGCCGCTGCGCGTATTGGATGCGCAATGATGAACAAACCACCAATCACGGTGATTGCGCATATCAATAGGGTGTAGTGAAGTTTTCTCATGGTGTATTCTCGATTCAATAGAAGGTTCTTCAACAGAAAGTATTAAGGAAGCGTGCCCGCAATCAACTCACTACCAACTGTAATCTGCGGCCCGAAAGGCAAAATATTGGCATGTGGCCCCAGTACCTTATTCACACTATCCTTACTCATCTGTTGCTTCATTCCTAACCATGGATTACGTTTCTTGCGCTGCAAGAAGTTCTCTTCTCCCAGCGCATGCACAAATTGCGGTGTAAAAATGGATGGCTCGGTTTTGTTATAGGCATAACCTTCCATCCGGATTTTATTTCCCAAATACCTCAGAGCTTCCACACGCTTTCTTTTCAACATCTTTTCAATTCGTTCGGCTTGATGCTCGGCAATTTCATGGCGTGTATTGATATATCCCGGCCATTCAACGTCGCCTAATTTCTCTGCAATCAAATGCTTGAAAATATCTTGTGGTGTTGTTTGGAGTATGGACATGATCACCTCTGATTTAGTGCGCCTCAAATCGCTACGTCTTATCCCAGAGTGCTTCACCTTGCTCTCAAATCCCTCGCTTACTCATGCAGCAAACAGCCAGTTTGAGCAGGATATTGGCATCGTAGCGGTACCGTGGACTCCGCCATATAGGACAGCAACGCAACTTCGTGTAGGAAAAGATGAAGAAATGCAAACATT
The DNA here is from genome assembly GCF_059416385.1 of Herminiimonas sp. GW821-FHT09C12. NCBI lineage: Bacteria > Pseudomonadati > Pseudomonadota > Betaproteobacteria > Burkholderiales > Oxalobacteraceae > Herminiimonas > Herminiimonas sp. GW821-FHT09C12. Next base: position 116,744 of record NZ_JBWKPC010000002.1, on the reverse strand, counting down.
TCCCATGAATACGGTATGTCCAAGATAGGATGGCCAGCTTAAGCGGAGCTTAAAAGAATGCCTTAATGTTGATTCCTGCAAATAATATGTATGAATTTCCTGTACGCTTCGTTCTTCAGGATTAAATTGAAATGCACCATGTCTGACGGCTCTTCTGCGCAATCCGCACCATCCATCCCTGCACTCGCTATCCCTGCCTTATCGCTTGCCGCCTTCGGTAGCGCGATTTCGCTACGGGTTACCGACCCTTTATTGCCCCGACTGGCACAAGAATTCGGCATTTCCCTGGGGAATGTTTCTTATGTCATTACCGCTTTTTCCATCGCGTACGGCATCTCCCAATTGTTTTTCGGCCCGGTTGGCGACCGCTTCGGGAAGTACTTTGTCATTTCCTGTGCATGTGTAGCCTGCGCCTTGACCGCGCTGCTATGTGCACTCGCGCCCAGCTATCCTCTGCTTCTGGTCGCACGCCTGCTGGCGGGAGCAACTGCAGCGGCCATCATTCCCTTATCCATGGCCTGGATCGGCGACGTCGTTCCTTATGACGAGCGCCAACCTGTGCTTGCCCAGTTCCTGATTGGGCAAATTGTCGGTATTTCTGCAGGTGTATTGCTGGGTGGTCTGGCCGCCGATTATTTCAGCTGGCGTGTGCCGTTTTTCGGCATTTCACTGTGTTTTGTCTTGATCAGCCTGACACTGTTTTCCTTCAATCGACGCCTGCCAGCTTACGCACTGACCACACACAAAGCTGAAGGTGCAGTAGTGCCGCGCATGATTAACGAGTTCCGGCAAGTATTGTCGAAACCATGGGCGCGCGTCGTACTGATGACAGTGTTTCTGGAAGGCGGCTTCTTGTATGGTGCTTTTGCATTCATCGCCACGCATTTGCATCACAAGCATCAAATATCGCTGACGAATGCCGCTTCCCTGGTCATGCTATTCGGCCTGGGCGGCTTGCTGTATGCCAGCACTTCACGCAAGTTGGTACGCAATCTGGGTGAAAAAGGCTTGGCTCTCTGGGGTGGCATTATCATCACCGCCTCCTTCCTGACCATTGGGCTGGCGCCAAGCTGGTGGTGGGCAATACCGGGGTGTTTCGCTGCTGGCCTCGGTTTTTATATGCTGCATAACACTTTGCAGATCAATGCCACGCAAATGGCACCAGAACGACGCGGTGCAGCCGTTTCGGCCTTTGCCTCCTTTTTCTACTTGGGCCAATCGGTAGGCGTCGGTGCTGCAGGCTTGGCCATTGCCTATCTGGGCACCAGTGTCGTGATTACCATCGGCGCCATTGGTGTCCTCCTGGTCGCTTTGAATTTTTCTCGGCTGAAGTCAGCACACATGACGAGCAATTCTTGAATTGCACAAGAACAAGCTATTTTCTTGCTCCGGGTCCCGTTAGCGATATACTGATATTGCACACTATCGCTAATCAGGAGGCTATATGTATCGCAAAATTCTGGTCGCCTACAATGGCACACCCGAAAGCCGTTCCGCTTTGCAAGAATGTGTAAGACTCGCTCCCGGCCCCGCTACTGAGATCCATTTGCTCGCCGTCGTTAGCCCTCCTCAATCCGTCGTCATCGGTGAATATGCGATGGTGGCGATGCTTGGTGTCGAAGAAGAGATTGCGGCCGAAAAGCAAAAAATGGCAGATGAACTAGCTGCCGGTCATGCTCATTTGCGCGAAGCCGGTTTGACCGTGCACCCGCATCTCGAAATGGGTGAGCCGGTGCCCATGATTGCAGACATGGTCGACAAATTGGGGATAGAGCTTGTGATCGTTGGCCATTCGCGCCTGCAGTCATTGGCCATGCGTTGGTGGCGCGGGTCTACCGATGCTCTACTCGTTGAAAAAATACGCTGCAGTCTATTGGTAGCAAGTGATCCGAACTAATATCGAATACATCTGCATAGAGAAATCACCGTAGCGCGTACTTCTCTCTGCAAGAAAATATCGCTTTGTTGCCTATTTATTAAGCGATACATCTTGTTACAGGCTTTACCAATTAGCTGTGGCTGATTGAGGCAATTAGGCGTTAAATACAATCATCACTGAGTGAGATTGCCATGAAAAAAATTCTTTCCATTTCCCTTGCCGGCTTGGTAGCAAGTGCAGCCTTATTGGCTGCTGCACCAGCAATGGCAGGCGGTCACTGGTCCGTCAACGTGGGTGTCGGCCTTGGCGGTTACGGAGGCGGTTACTATGCACCACCTCCGATGTACTATGCGCCGCCGCTTAATAACTATTCAAATTATTACGCGCCACCTATCGTTTACGGCAATAACATCCCCGTCTACCAACCACCGCCACCTGTCGTTTATGTGCCACCTCCGGTAGTTGTATATGGCTCAAGTTATCGCCCATACTACGGTCCTCATTATCATTCTCCCCGTCCGTATTACCGTGGACCACGCGAGTATCGGGACTATCGTCGTTAATTTTAAAGTGTCATAGGCGCTAAACACTGCGCCTTAATGACGATACGATTATTCTCATTACGATAAAAAAATGGCTAGCCGATAAAGGCTAGCCATTTTTATTTTCTGACTCAGTTCGTCATCAACTATCGCTTATCTCCAACCGCGATGACCATGACCGTAATAGCCATGACCACCACCTCTGTAGTATCCAAAACCCAGACCTATACTCACCGGTGGGCCGACATAGACCGGAGCAGGTGCGGCATAAACAGGGCCGCCAACATAAGCGGGCTGATCGTAATAACCGGCGTTGTACGGCACTATCGCGCATCCGCCCAGTGCAGCCAGCGCCACTAGCGAAATGGTAAGGCGTTTCGCTACGCCTGGATTAAATGATTTCATCGCAACCACCTTTCTTCGAACAATTCGTTAAAGAAGCAAACAGCACATCTTGTGATGCAAACCGCTGCGCTTCTTTTCCGATAATTCAAACCTGCACTCACATTTCCTGCGGAATACATTCTTTCTTCTCATCTCGCATCGACACTATTTGAACGGTATCGATGCCCTTAAAAATCTGAATCCTAGCGACGATAATCGCCGCGACCGTATGGCTCGTAATCAACGCGACGCACATCTCTGTAAGACTGATTACGATAATCGTCACGTTGCGCATAGCTATCGCGGTAATACGGTCTTGCATAAGCAGGAGCGGGACGATAGTAGTTAGGTGCCTGGTAATAAGCTTGCGGTTGGCGGCCATAGTAGCGATCGCCATGACCACCGGAAGCGCTTGCACCAACTGCAGCGCCCAGCACGCCACCGACAATCGCGCCATTTTGTCCACCGACGCTATTACCGATGACTGCGCCAACTACTGCACCGAGTGCTGTGTTGATACCGCGGTTATCTGCAAAGGCAGTCGTTGAAACTGCAGCAGTCGCTATCAGAGCAATACCTATCCATTTTTTATGCAACATATCGATTCCTTTTTGCCGTTGCGAAAACCAGATTTGGCTTCATTAATCGCTTCGGTATGAAATCACTATATAGGCTGCATGCGTAAAATCCACGAGAGAAATAGTCTTTTACAATTGTAAAGAAGTATGAAGACAGGCCTGCTGTATCAGACGAGGAATGATGTGTAGTACTTGAGCAATATTGCTAGAGGGTGATGCATGTATTGCATCCGTATCCGATTCGGGAGAACAACAGAATCGATAGATAGCCGGATGCAATTAATTAGAGATTAACCTCGGAAACGATTTTCCATTGCACGCCTTCCTTGGCCCAATACTGGCGCTTGCGTGTAACGTGCTTCCCTTTGCCGATCACAGCTTCTTGCGTGAAAGCCGCAACGATCAATTCTTTCTGATCCTTCTGATCCGGATAACGGAACAAAGTCACATCACGCAAAGTGACGTTGATTTTGCGCGCACCCAAATTAGACTGCTGTACTTTATCCAGCCAGTTATTCAGATTCTGTCCGCGCATCGCCTTGAAGTTGCGCGAATAATGACGACGCAGCAATTCAGGATCTGTGGTTTCCAGATCGACACGCCATGCTTCCAGCATCTTGTTTGCCGCAACACGATCTGCATCCCATTTTGCCTTCGAGACAAACTTGAGATCTTCGCTGATGATCACCGGCGTATTACCAATTTCCACCGATGCAGACAATTCTTTCAGATCAGGATTGGTGAGCACCACGCAACCATCTGACGACAAAGGTGGGCGGCTGTAACTATCCGATGGCGTACCGTGCAGCCAGATACCAGAACCGCTGCGGCCGTTGGCCTTGTCCCATTCATTCGGGTAATTGATAGGCAAAGCACCCGGACCATAAAATTCCGGCAAACGTGCACCAGGCAAACGCGCAGTAATGTAATACACACCAAGTGGCGTCTTTTGGTCGCCTTCCTTGAACTTGTTGACGCCGAGCTTGCCCTGGCTAATGTAGTAATCACTCACCAGTTTGAAGTTGCCGTTGACGCGCTCATAGACATAAAGACGCGAACGTTTGGCATCGACCAGCAGAATGTTTTTCTGGTCATCGCGCATTTGCAAAATTGCACGTGGGATCAAATCCGGATCAGGCCGCTCGCGCAAAGACTTCAAGCGTACGATCGCTTCATCGCGCAAATTATTGAGGCTCTCGGCAGGTGCATTGGAAGCAGCACCGAACGTTTTAATCGGGCGCGTATGCAATAGCAATAAATCGCCACGCACCAAATGACCAAGACGGAAGTTGGGATAGGCCGCTACCAAGGCATCCGCTTTCGCCTGCGCATCACGCAAGCGATTAGCCGACAATGCCTTGTAGACATCAATCAGCATCACTTCAGGATCGAGGCGTGCCGGAATGCCCGGCTTGCTACCGTTAGCAAGAACTGGCGACGACAACATAATGCTGCCGGCGACCACTAATCCTAAAGCAGTTGTACTTGCCTTATATCCGAGACGATGTGCGATTAATCGCAACTGTTTACACAAACAAACCATTAGCTACCCGAACGCTCCTGCTTGATATGCCATTTGCCAGCCTGCTTGGTCATGACCAGCGTTTTGCGGCTATTCGCTTTGGTACGATCTGAATCGTACACCTGGCGGAATTTCACGGTGGCAGTATTCCCGTTCACGCTCACTTGCGGCGTTTCAATTTTCACGCTGATGCGTCCTTTGTCCTCAATACGTGCACGACGTTCATCCGCCCACGCCTTGCGCGATTGTCCTGCAGGCAAATCAAAGTCATTGGAATAAGCATTCAGATAGCCTTTTACGTCACGTGCGCTCCATGCCTTGGCCCAGGTATGGACAGCCGCCAGAACTTGATCACGCTCAGCATCAGCTGCTGCATTGGCTTTAGCCTTGGCTTCACGCTTGGCGTCGGCTTCCGCTTTTTGTGCTGCCTTCTGTGCCGCTTTTTGTTCGGCTAATTGCTCTGCCTTAGCATCATGTTTCGGCTCAGGCTTGGCTTCGACCTTAGGCACTTCCTTGACTACCGGCTTCTGCTCGACTTTCGGCTCTGCTTTGATCGGTTCTACTTTGGCTGGCGCTGGTGTTGCTGCTGCAACCACGGCTACTTTCGGATTCGTGCCGCCGGTCGTATTTCCAACCAAGGTGCGCACCATCGTCAATTTGGATTTTGCCGCGGTATTGCTGTTATCGAGTTGCAGTGCCTTATCGTAGGCCTGACTTGCCAATTTGGCATGCACATCACCCAGATTTTCATAGGCAGTTGCGTAAGTTGGATTGGTACGAATCGCCATATCCAGCGCTGTGCGTGCCTTGTCGTATTGACCACTGGACGCGTACAAGACCGCCAGATTGTTATAAGGCTCAGGCAAGGTTGGATAATCTTCCGTCAACTTGCTGAAGATCGCGATTGCTTCTGTCGACTTGTTTTGCTCGGTCAGAATCACGCCTTTCAGGAAGCGCATTTGCGCATCCTTTGGATTCTTGCTCAAGAAGGCATCGGCCTTGGCCAAAGCTTGTCCATGCTGCCCTGCGCGCAATAATTGCGACACATCCGCTAATTCATCGGCCATCGCCGGAGAAACACAAAATCCTGCTACCAAGCTGATTGAGATCAAGGCCCGGCTCAGCGCGTGGCGTAAGCCTGAATGTGGAGTGCGGCGCGACGCAAAGAACATGGTTTTCCTTATTATGGTTGTAGGGTAAATGCGCACACCCGATATAGTACGACAAACCGCCGCCCTTCCCCAATCGATTGCTGTATCGAAATGTGGCGGGATGACTACGTTTTTCAGGGATGTGGCACGGTTGGATAGGCAATTTCTGTGCTCGGTGATGATTTTCCGAGATTTGGCTACCGCTCGCAAGCACGCATCGACGGATGAAATCCGATACGACTGTGGAATACAAAACAAGGGGATATGCAGCTAGCATGCTGCATATCCCCTTGATTTATTGGAGCGAAATTACTTTGCCGATGAGGTATTGGAAGTATGTGCAGCGGAAGAGCTTGCTGCAGGCACCGTCATCAGTGCATACGACATTTGCAAATTAGCGGCAGGAACCAGTGCCGGCAATTCGACTGGCGCACTGGCAATGGTCGGCGCGACTGCGACTTGTTTGGCAGCTTGCGGTGTCAACAACTGCATCGCACCACTTTGCACAGCCCAAGCCGCGACGCCTGCACACAAAGCCAGACCAACCGCGACCGAAGTCCATACACGTGCATTCGATTTACGTGGCAGCGTGACGGTCGACTCTGCCAAAACGGCTTCAGCCCGCATACGCCATTCTTCGTTGTGTTCGCTTTGTGCGCTGATACGCAGCAACAACTCACGTGCGACAAGTTGTGCTTCTTCTTGCTCACGATCCAGTCTTGCCTGATTGGCCTTGGATAATTCCAGCGCAGCATTAGCCAGCTTTGCTTTTTTTTGTGCAATCGTCAGTGCTTCGCGTTCTGCTTCGAGTTGCGCTTCTTGTGCCAGGCGTGCCTCGGTTTCCAGTGCCAGGCGCTGCGCAGCCAACCCCGCTTCTTCCAATCCGGCGATCGCAGATTGTTCGGCTTCTGTGCAAGCACGCTGTTCAGCCTGAAGCTTCTCTTGCATGGCAAGCAAGGCGATTTCACTTGCTTCAGCACGTTGCAATTCAAGCTGTTGCTGCTCTTCCAGCATGCTCACTGCTTGTTGTTCTGCACTGATGCGTTGCGCTTCAATTTCAGCCAACTCATTTGCTTCCTGCGCCTTGCGCTCGGCAAGCTCTGTCAAAATGCTTTGCGCTTCAGCTTGCTGTGTTTCTTTTTCCAGCAATGCTTTTTCTGCCATGGTTGCGGCTTCGGTCGCTTCACGCAATGCTGCTTGTACTTGTTCCCGGCTGCGCAAAATACCGGCTTGTTCTTGTTCCGCACGCACACGTGACTCGGATGCAGCCAATGCGGCTTCTTCTGCCACCAGTTTTTCCTGCGTTGCTTGCAACAATGCGGTCGCTGCTTGCGCGCGTTGCTGCTCGACTGTCAGTTTTTTCTCGATCGCATTCATGGCTTGCTGTTCCAGATTGGCGCGTACACGTTCTGTTTTCGCCAATTCAACTGCTTGCCGTGCCTGGATCTCGGCCGCTTCTGCTGCTTTACGTTGCAACACAACTTGTTGTTCTGCTGCTTCGAGCATTTGCTTTTCTGCCGCCAGACGCTGCACACCAGATGTACGCGACGCCTGCTCTGCTTCGGCGCGTGCCTGCAGCGTATTGGCCTCTTCGTTTTCCAAAAGAATGCGCGCTTCGGCCTCTATCCGTGCCTGCTGCTCCAAGGCCAGCTTTTGCTGTACAGCGGCCAATGCGTCTTGTTCTGCCAGACTGCGTGCTTGTTCCGCTTGTGCCAAGGCCAACGCTTCTGCTGCGCGTTGTTCTGATGCCAATGCAGCAGCGTGCTGAAATTCTGCCTTGGCTCTGGTTTGCTCCAATGTCGCGCGCGTTGCTACGCATTCTGCTTCGCTGGCTTCGCGAATTTTTCGTTCGGCCAGTTCACGCTCACGCAGCATTTCCATATTCTGCAATTCGGCAACCGTACGTGCTTCTGCTTCGGCTTGTGCTGCGGCTTCGATCTGGCATTTTTCTTCAATTGCCTGTACTGCCAATTCTTCCGCTTCTGCACGTTCACGCTCGGCACGTGTCAGCTCAACCATTTGGCGTGTTTTTTCCAAGGCGGCACGTGCAGCCTTGCGCTGCAAATCGGTCTTGGCTTTGGTTTGTGCCAGTGCATGTTGGTTGGCAACGCATTCTGCTTCGCGTGCAGCGCGTAATTCTTGATCAGCTTGTTGTTGCGCTTCCATCAGCGCAGCGTGTTCCTGATTCGCACGGGCGCGGGCTTCTGATGCGGCTTGCGCTTCCTGTTCTTTTGCGATTTTCGCCTGATTGGTTTGCAATTCTTTTTGCACAGCGTCGGCATGCTGGCGTTCGGCTGCCAACTTTTCCTGCATGACTGCCAGCGCTTTTTGTTCAACTTGCAGACGTTGTTCTTGCAGTTTTGCCAGCTTTACTGCTTCATGAGCTTGAGCCAAAGCGGCATCCGCTGCTGCACGTTTCAAGTTCGCTTGCGCTACCGTTTGCTCCATGGTGAGCTTGATGGCTGCGCTTTCCGCTTCTTGTGCAGAGAGATTATTTTGCTCGGCTTGCTCTTGCATGCGCAACAATGCGGTCTGCTCTTGATCAGCTTCTGCACGTGCCTTAACACTTGCCGAGACGGCTTCTTCTGCCTGCGTCTTTTCCTGCAATGCGACTAATGCACGTTGTTCCGCTGCTGCACGCTCACGCTCGGCATTGGCCAGTGCCAATGCTTCTTCCGCTTGTTGCGATGCAGTTTCAGCCATCTGCTGTTGCAAATTGACGCGTTCTGCTGCTCTGTCGAGTGCAATTTTTTCAGAAGTCGCACGTGCTGCTGCCATTGAAGCGGCAGCGCGTTCCATCGCTAAACGTTGTTCAGCCAGTTCTCTGGCACGCAATTCTTCTTCAGCCCGTACACGTGACGCTGCGACGGCCTGTTGTTCAGCAATCGCACGTTGACGTGCTTCTTCTTCGCCTCTGGCTTCTACTGCGATGCGAGCACGGACTTGTTCATCGGCTTGATGCTCGGCTTCTACGCGAGCAACTGCGGAGGTTTGTAATTGTTTTTCAACCTGGATGCGTGCTTCGGTCGCAACGCGGATGCGCTCTTCAGCTTCGCGACGCGACTGCGCTGCAACTGCAGCCATTCTTTCTACATGCTCGCGACGCTCAGCGGCTGCATGCATCTCGGCTTCGGCCTGCAAGCGCATTTGAATCGCTTCCAGCGCGCGTTGTTCGGATTCGATACGTGCTTGTGCGGTTGACTGTTGTTCCTGCTCGGTTGCGGCGCGGGCTAGCGCATCTTCACGTGCACGCACTTCGGCAGGTACACGGTTGAGCATGGTTGCCAAAGCCTTGCTGTCGGCTTCTTCACGTTGCTGTGTCAGGATCGCTGCATCGCGCTGCGCGCTGATCAATGACTTATTGGTTTCCAGTGCACTTTTCTCGCGGCGGGCATGTTCACGCGCCAGATCGGCTACGCGTGATTCCAGACGCGCACGTTCGGCGGCATCTTCTTGTGCTGACTGCGTGGCAATTTCCGTCGCAGTGATGCGCTCAGCCACTTGACGGCGCATGTCTTCAGTTTCTTGCGCCAATTGTTCGGCAGCCGCTGCGGCACGGGCGCTCAGTTCGCTTTCTTCAGCGATTTGTTCAATGGTGCGTTTGCGCGCTTGTTGCTCTGCTTTTGCACGGCCAATCGCGATGATGCCTAGTTGCGTATCGGCTTCGGTGCGTGCACGGAGTTCTGCAATTTCCTTGTTGACGGCGATAGTACGGGCTTCGCTGGCTGCGCGTGCCTGACGTTCTGCTTCCAGACGAGCACGGCTGGCGGCAATGGCTTCTTCGGCAGCACGGGCGTTCTTATTGGCTTCGGCGATGGCCGCTGCATCGGTTTGCACACGGTCTTCTGCGAGGGAACGGGCGTGCGCTTCGGCATAAGCGCGGTTTTCTGCAGTGACTGTCGCCTTGGCTTCTGCTTCCACGCGGGCGATTGCCTCACGTATCGCCTTGAGATCCATGCCTCCGACACGAGCACCGCTTTTCGGCACATCAATTGTGCTGTCAATAACGTCGTCATTCTCCGCATCAGTCGCTTGCAGAGAAAGATTCTTACGCAGTGCTTGATTCGTTTCCATCATGGATCCCCGTTTTGGATATCAGTTCCGGACGCTTTTTATCTACATAGGCCGGAGTTTCTTAATAGGCATTATCAGGGGCTGGAGCGCAAATCAGACCTGAAAAAGAGGGGGAAAGCCGAGTCATTTCGGCGATATGGCAGGCAGTTTGGGTAGGAATTAGCCGTATTTTGCTAATCCCGCGTGGCCGATAACTCATGCAAAATGCTGCTCAAACGCTCCATACGGAACGGTTTGACGAGGAAATAGTTCATCCCTGCGTCCATACAAGTTTGTATATCTGACAACGCACCGGCAGCCGTCAGTGCAACAATAGGCAGCGTCGATGCAGGTGCCGGCATGCGGCGAATCGCGCGTGTAGCTGCCAAGCCATCCATTTCCGGCATGTGCATATCCATCAGTACAACATCAAATACCTCGTTTTGCACGGCTAGCACCGCTTCATGGCCGTTTTGCGCAATGTGTACTGTATGCCCGGCTTTCTTCAACAAAGCGACAGCGACTTTTTGATTGATCTCGTTATCTTCGGCCAGCAAAATATGTAATGTACGCTTCGTTTTTGGTGGAGCGGTGGCAAGTACCTCGGACACTGCCTCCGCCTTTGCAGCTCGCGCAAATGTCAATTCGAACCAAAACTGGCTACCTTTATCCAGCACACTCTCGACACCAATGCTGCCGCCCTGCATTTCTATGATCTTCTTGCAGATCGACAGGCCAAGACCGGTACCACCAAAGCGCCGCGAAATAGAACTGTCTGCCTGCGAGAAAGCCTGGAACAACAGTGGTTGCGCTTCCGGCGCGATCCCGATGCCACTGTCTATCACGGTAAAGCGCAAACGAGCTTGCGCTTCATCCAAGGCAAGCGCCTCGATCTTCAAAGAAACACCACCTTGCTCGGTAAACTTCAAGGCATTGTTAATCAAATTCAGCAGGACCTGACGCAAACGGCTAACGTCACCTACCAGCAGGCGCGGCACATCCGAGACGTAATCCACGCTGAGAGATAAAGCCGTTTCACAAGTCCTGGAAGACATCAGATTGATCACGCTATCGACAGTTTTGATCAAATCGAAATGCGTGGATTCAAACTGCAGATTGCCCGATTCCAGTTTGGAAAAATCAAGGATGTCATTAAGAATACTGAGCAAGGCTTCTGCCGAGTACTGCGCCGTTTCCAGATGCTCACGCTGATCGCGGTCTGTGGTTTCGGCAAGTGCCAATTGCATCATGCCCAGCATGCCGTTCATGGGCGTACGGATTTCATGGCTCATTACCGCGAGAAATTCCGATTTGGCTCGGTTCGCAGATTCTGCCTCATCCTTCGCAAGCGATAAATCGCGCGTCCGTTCTATGACTTGATTTTCCAGATCATGGCTGAGACTGACCAAGGACTCATACAACTGCACATTCGCCAGACCTGCTGCAATATTGCTGCACAACACATCAACCAGTCGTCGCTCCAACTCGGACAAGGGACGTTGCAATGGCAACCACACCGCATATTCACCAGTGTCATTGAGCGAGCGTATATATAAACAAATATGATCGCTATCGTACAAATTTCTTTGTGCATTGAGTGTCTGCATCACAGCATCTTGCACCGTAGAAGAAAACACTGCCTGCGTACCGACTGATGCAAGCGTCCGCAGTTCCACGCTATTCAATGCACGACGCACCACTAAGCCATCCAGCGGATGTTGTATCAATATATTGATTTGCTTCAGGATTTGCGTGGCGAACGCATGTTCGGAAGGCGTTTGCAGAAAAATGCTGGCTGCATTGACTACCCGCTCCAAACCATCGCGACCTTTTTCCAGCCAGATGATGTCTTCGTACGAACGCAAAGCAGAGATAATGCAGGTCAGTAGTTTCTGCCGCGTTAATTCAGTCTTCGATTTGTAATCATTAATGTCGTAATCAATCACAACATCACGTTCCGGTGCCTGTCCTGGTTGGCCGGTACGCAGCACTATGCGCAGACGACGATTGCGCATCTGCTCACGTATATGCCGTACCAGCTTCAAGCCGGCGTTGTCATCTTCCATCACGACGTCGAGCAGAATAATCGCCGTATCCGGATGTTGCGCGAGTATGTCGCGTGCTTCTGCTGCTGAATAGGCATGCAAAAATTGCAGTGCACGGCCTTTGAACATCACATCGATCATTGCAACCGCAGTGACTTGATGCACTTCCTCTTCATCATCCGCGATTAGAATTTTCCATGGCGGTTCAATGTTGCCGGTCGCGCCTTCTTTTTCTGGTGCGAAAGAAAAGTCTTCAAACATGGCGCATCCTAAACATGGCGTTGCGAAGCATGACCAATGTCAGCATCGGGAGCTGCCGTAACCGGATTACGCGGGAAACGCAGTATGAATGTTGTGCCCTCGCCCACTTGGCTTTCAACTGTGATTTGTCCTTGCAGGCTATTGGTGACGAGATTATGAATAATACTCAAACCCAGTCCACTGCCACCACGACCGCGCATGGTGGTAAAAAATGGATCGAATATTTTTGCCAAATTTTCCTGTGGAATACCTTTTCCGTTATCGGAAAAGCGCAACTCGACCAAATCCGTTTCCTGTCCATTGGTGTAGACACTACGCACCACAATCAACATTTCGCCACGCACATTTTCCGGAAATGCATGTAGCAAGGCATTCATCATCATATTCGTAATGATCTGTGACAGCGCACCAGGATAGGTATCCACTTCTATCGCTTCGTCGCAATTGACCGTTACCCTGTGTTCTGACCTGCGCAACATCGGACTCAGATTCGACAAGACTTCATCGATGTATCCCTTCAAGCGGAAAGTACGTCGCTCAGCGCTGGTTTGATCAACGGCCACATCCTTGAAGCTTTGTATCATGGTCGCCGCACGTTCCATATTGGATAACAACAATTTACTGATCGTCGTCGCTGTACCAACATACGCATCGAGATCGGAACGTTTCATCTCGCCGGTCTGAAACAAGGACTTCAAACGTGTTGTCTCTTCTGCCAACGTAGACGCACCAGTGACGCCGACGCCCAATGGTGTATTGATCTCATGCGCGACACCGGCAACTAGCTGACCTAGCGATGCCAGCTTGGCAGATTCCACCAAGCGTTTTTGCGTGTGTCGCAAGGAATTCAGCGTGTCATGCAATTCATTATTTTTTTGACTAAGCGCTTGCGTACGCGCCTCGATCTTTTGTTCAAGGTCGTTGTACAAACCTGCATTTTCCAGAGAAATGGCTATCTGCGTTGAGAGCATCTGCAATAACTCTGTATGTTCCTGCGTGAAGGCATCAATCGCCAGGTTATTCTCCATATACAGAACACCAACCAGTTGTCCCTGCTTCTGCAATGGCAAACACAAAATTGATTTCGGTCGTTCACGTTCTATGTATGGATCACCATTGAATTGGCTATCGTTCCCGGCATCACCCAACACAACTTTCTCTTGTGTGCGTTTGACGTAATTGATAACGGCAAGGCCGAGGTTGTTACTTTTCTCGACTGGCAAACCTTGTTGTACAACAATGGCACCATCCGCTGTCACTTCCGCTTGAATAAACAAGCTGCCATGTTCCATTAATAACAAAGCGCCTTTTTGTGCCCCTGCATTCTCGATCAACAAACGCATCAATTGAGACAGTAATTTATCGAGCTGGATCTCACCCGATAAAGTTTGCGATGCCTTGATGACGGTTTGAATATCCATCTGCCGCTCACGCACATCTTTCAACTCGCGACTATCAGCATGTTTGCGCGTAATCACCCGTGCCAATAGAATTGGATAGGACTCTTCCATTTGCAAAGCTTTGGCGTATCCACCCCAGTCCTCGTATCGCGCATGTGCCTGTTCCAAGTGCATGCGCGCATTAATATCTTTGCCCTGACTGAGGTAAAACTTTCCGGCCAGCTCATGCGCTAATGCTTCATCGTTGATGAAGCCATATTGACGCGCACCCGTGATCGCATGTTCGTAGAATTGCTCCGCCAGTCTGTTCTTGTCGGCGACGCGGAATGCTTCAGCTTCGATCAATTGCCATTTATGGCGATAATTCATCGACGCGTGATCAGCCCACGGCTTGAACTTCCTTTGCATGGCCCGGACTTTGGCAAGCGTATTCGACGCATGCGAATCATACGGACGGCATAGCGCCAACTCAGAGAGTGAATATACCCACATCAAGAAACCGGACGAAGGCGTACCGAAGTGAAAGCCTGGCAAATCCATCGCCTCTTCTGCATGCGAACGTGCATTGGCGAATTCACCAAAATAATATTCGCCGATAGACTGGATCGTGCGTACATAAAAAATGCCCCACGGATCTATCGCATTTTTACGCGCCATTACGTAATCTTCCTGATCCCTGCCTTGTGTAATGTCACCAATAGGCTCACCTACCAAACGGGAGAAGAGCAATGCCCACGGAATCATGACGCCGAGCAAAGCGGCGTAATCCATCTTCCGATAAATATCCAGATCCTTGCGTATGGTTGCCAGGGCATCCTGCACATTGCCGCCGGATTGAAAACGGATCGCATCTGAGAATGACAGCGCCACCATCGCACCAGGCCGATCACCAACTTCCATGGCCTTGACATAGATGTCCATCAAGGGCTCCAGCGACAAGCGTAGATGCTCTCGATGATGCCGAATGATGCCGTGAAAAATCCCGGCTGCGCCTAGCGATTGCTTGTCACCACCCAGTTGCGCTGCGACCTTGCCGAACTTGTAGCCTTCAGCAATCCGTCCCAATTTACCAACCAGCGTGCGCGCCCATACCGCGTATGCATACGCGCAGTTCGGCGACGAACCATAACGTATCGAGCGACGCACCATTTCCAGTGCGACCCACAGGACAACTGGAGAACCTGCCAAATACGTAAATCCATAACCAAGAAAAGCCATCGTGGCGTGCAATTGCAGCAAATACTGAGGATCAGTAGCCGGCGGCAAATGCTCCAGTTCCAACGGATCCCTGCCACGCAAGGCTATCTTCAATTTCAGACGCGACAGCAGAATATCTTTTTCACTCAAATTGTCAGGTACCTTGATGCCGGAAATTTCCAGCATTTCAATACCGGTTTGCATCAATTCCTGCGGCTTGTAAATCGCACCGTAGCAACGAATCAAGTAATTTTTTGCAGCAATCATTTCGTGCGGCGTTTCGCTTCTATCGCACACGATCTGACACAGACTTTCCATTTCCTTATAGTCGGCCCGTGCGAAAGCAGCATTAATACGCTCCATGTACAAATCGTGCATGAAGGCCTGCTTCTCACGCCAGATATGGACACTGCCGAACGTGCCCGCAATATCGATGCAATCGCGATGCACATCGAAGGCTGCCGACTTACGCGCCTTCTTTGCTGCCTGCAAATTCAACTCAGCCAACTCATCTTTCTCTATCTGCGACGTCATTAATGCACGTCCCTGATTCAGATGATCGACCAATTCAAAAATGGACTCTTCCTTTTCCTCTTCGCTCAGACTGTTGAGCAAAAGGCGACCAATCTCCAAATGGATGGCATCGGTCTCATGCTTGGCGATACCCTCGTATGCAGCTTGTTGTACTTTATCGTGCTGGAATTGATATACATAAGACACCAGCGCCGCCGCTGCCACCGTATGCTCTGCCGGCAGAATCAATCCTGTCTGTATTGCGTCATGCAATAACTCGCCAATTTCCTGCTTGGATTTTTGGCTGACCGTTTCCAGTGTCTGGATATCAAAGCGACTGCCTATACATGCAGCAATCGTGAGCAGGCGCTGCGTAGGCTCCGGCAAACGACGCAACTCTTTCATCAGCAGATCAACCACGTTGTCCGTGATGTTCAATGCCTCTATTTCTGCAAAACTCCATTGCCAGCGACCATTCTCAAACTTCAAGTATCCATCGTTGTTCAAACTCTTGATGAACTGGCCTATGAAAAATGGATTGCCCAAGGTTTTGCGATAAATCAGACTCGCCAGCGAGATCGCTTCAGGCACTGAACACTTGAGCGTATCTGCTACCAATTCGACGATACTCACTTCCGACAAGGGACTGACTTCTATCGTCGTGATGGTCGTCTCTTTACGTATCAAATCGATGGTCAGATTAAGTGGATGCGTAATATCGACTTCATTATTGCGATAGGCACCGATCAGCAGCAGACAAGGCTCGTCCAGATTCCTCATCAACAGTGTGATGAGCTTCAGTGATGCCGCATCGGCCCATTGCAAATCGTCGAGAAAGAGAACAATAGGATGATCAGCATGGGTAAACACGCTGACGAAATTTTGCATCACATAGTTGAAGCTGTTGCGCGTAGCACTCGGCAATGGCACTGGCAATTGCTTGCCGATGATAAATTCCAACTCTGGGATCGCATCAATAATCAGCTGTCCATTCGGCCCCAGCGCTTTCAACAATTTCACGCGCCACTCGGCGATTCTACTTTCACTTTCGGTCAGAATTTGCCGCATCAATTCGCGGAAGGCTTGATTGAATGCAGAGTAAGGAATCGTGCGTTTGAACTGGTCGAACTTCCCTGAAATGAAATAGCCACCTTGCGCCACGACTGGCTTATGGATTTCATTGACCAGCGACGATTTTCCAATACCGGAATAACCAGTCACCAGCAACAGCTCTACACCGCCGTCGGTAACGCTCTTGAATGCATTCAGCAAGCGCGCATATTCACAATCACGGCCGTATAACTTTTGAGAAATTTGCAGACGATCATAGACATCGTGTTGTGCCAACGCAAATGGCTCAATCGCACCGACTTCCATCAATGCGTGCTGACATTGCTCAATATCGCTCAGCAAACCATCCAGGCTCTGATAGCGATCCTCTGCATTTTTTGCCAGCAGCTTGAGAACAATATTGCCTACAGCTTCTGGAATCGCAGGATTAAAACGACTAGGTGGTAATGGTTTCTTTGCGATGTGGCTATACACCAGCTCCATCACGTTATCCGACTCGAACGGCAGATGACCACTCAGCAATTCATAGAACACGATACCAAGCGAGTAATAGTCGCTGCGGTAATCGACCTGCCGGTTCATGCGGCCAGTTTGTTCCGGCGAACTATAGGCGAGTGGAACCGTCGCATCGTTGCGGAACTCAACCGAGTCATCTGGTGATAAACGCAAGTTGGCAAGACATATCGCTTGATGCAGATCGATGCGCTTATGTACTTCGCTCAAGCCGCGTATCGTCGCGACAAATAAGGTGAGCGCGCCAACCAAATCGTAATTGGATACACCGGTGCGATCCTGCTCTGGCTCATCCAACGCTGCCGGCAAGTGAAAAAACATCATGCGATGCAAGCCGGTTTTCGCCAGACTCGATCGCTTCAGTAGTGGTGTCCAACCCGGTTGCTGTGGGAATTTGATTTGATGCTCCGGTTTTAATCACAGTCTGACAACTACGCGCGTCAGTTTTTCTTGCAAAAAAGTTAATTGCAGTTAATGATAGACAACTATTATCCGGTCACCTGCCCCGCGTAATATAGCTCGAAATGCCTGTTGCGCGGCCATGATGTGGTATCAAATCTACAATAAATTTATGCCCAACAATTCGCTCGCTCAAGAAACCATTCCCGCTCACGAAATCGAATACACCCGCGACCTCTCTGCACGCCTGCAAGCCAAAATCATTCGAGACAATCCTACCGGTATCATGCGCCGCGATGCCCATCCCAAGATGCATGGTTTGGTCAAGGCAGAATTCACTGTTGAATCGGATCTACCGGCCATGCTGCGAGTCGGCATATTCAGTGAGCCACGCACGTATCAGGCATGGATACGCTACTCCAATCAAGACGGCACGATACAGGCAGATACTGCGCGCGACATTCGCGGCATGGCCATCAAATTGATGGGCGTACCCGGTGACAAGTTACTGGAAGACCAACGTCATGAACAGACACAAGACTTCATCGTCATCAGTACCAATGTGTTTGTCACTAAGGATGTCGAAGAATTCGACGCGATGATCAAGGCGATGACCAGCAACACGCTGGCAAAAATTCTGTTTTTTGCCACGCATTGGCGTGTCATCTGGAATTTGATCAAATCGCTGAAGAAGTTCGCCAATCCGCTGCAAATGCGCTACTGGAGCACCACGCCTTATTTGTTCGGTGACACTGCAGTCAAATATTCCGCCATCCCGCGTGTCACGAATGCTGACGCCATTCCATCCAATCCTGGCCCTGACTATCTACGTCAGGCCATGGTGCGCCAATTGGCACAAGGCGAAGCGATATTCGATTTCACGGTACAACTACAGATCGATTCAAACAGTATGCCGATAGAAGATCCAGGCAAGGAATGGAAAGAAAGTGAATCGCCTTTCCGCAAAGTCGCGACGATTCGTATTCCACAACAAGAATTTGATAGTGAAGCGCAACGCGTATTCGGTGAAAACCTGTCGTTCACGCCTTGGCATAGCCTGCCAGCACATCGCCCGCTCGGCGGCATCAATCGCGCACGCAAGATAGTCTACGATGCGATTTCAAAATTCCGCCACGAATACAACAAGGTTGCACGGCGCGAACCAAGTAATTGGGACATTTGATCAAGCGCAACACGAGGGAATCCAACTGCGATTCCCTCGTCGTATGCAAGATCAAGTCGGATCGACTATCCCTTTTGCAATCATGCGCAAAGCCGTCATGCTGGGAATAAAGAAGTAATCACCGCCGCGTGTTTCCACCAGACGTGGAATCTTCGATAGAAAATACGGCGCTTCATCACCATTCGGATCAACTTGCAATACCGCCTTGCTCGGATACTCATCATCGTGATTACCGAGAATGATTTCCTTTTCATTGGCAGCCTTGAAATCGTTGCCGTAATTGATCCATTGCTGCTGCACAAATTCAAATTGCCGATTGATGCTGGCGTTGAGCATCATGATGATGATGCCGTGATTGCCGTCATCGCGTGTCGGATCCTTCACTTCGCCATAAGGCAAACCGCGCCGTATCACACGACGTCGATTGGCCAGTGCACCCGGCGTATCGAAAGCGTTGGGCGTCAATTCCAGTGAAGCGCGCGGATTGATACGACGCATGTGCGAACTGAATGGGCACTTCGCACCATCCATATCGCTATCGAAGGTAAAGTCGCTCAGCATTTTGTCGCGCTCGGCCGACGACGTGGCTGCAGCGAACTTGGCATCCCATTCCGCCTTGCTTGCTGCATCCGGTGCCGACACCAAAGGTGCACCATTGTCACGCCAGCGTCCGACGAACTTCGCTGCCAGCAATTCCTTGCCGCCCGGGTATTTCTGCCCTTCCTGTTCCAGATAGGTATTGAAGGTAGCGACGTTTTCATGCAATTTGCGATACACCATGAAGGTGCCATTACGCGACAACAGTTGCGGTGCCGGTGCAATCGGATACTCTTCCGCTTCGTCGCGATGGCCGAGTATGAATTCCCCGGTTGCGAGTGGCGCCCACTTACCCCCTTTGAGTTGCTTGCCACGTCCGAGAACACGCTCCGGCCGGTCGGGCAAGCCTTCAAAATACGGATCGCCGATACCATCGGTGTAGCCGAAATGTTCCTTGCTGGTTGCCTTGCCGTTTTCAAACACGGCATGCACATCCTGGAACTCCAGATGTTCTTCGCCATTGTCGCCGCGATGACCAGACAATATCGCTACGCCGCCAGCAGTGTCGTGCACGATCTTTTGCAGCCATTCATAAGTCTCTTGTATGGCTTCACGTGTCTGGCCATTGATCGAGATCCAGGCATGTACATCTTTATGGCGATCACGCTCCCGACTTTCTTGCCAGATCGGGTCCCAATATTCGGGTGCGCTGCGTTTATCATCACCCAGAATATCGACACGGTTCTTCATCCCCATCACGAATTCCATAGGGAAGCCAATCAAGGAAGCACGCGGCAATTCCAGCGTTTTCAAACCGGGATAAGTAAAGGCGATATTCACCGTCGACATTGGTTTTTCAATCGGATTAGGACCTTCACCCCAATTCACCGCAGTCGTTACCTGCTCGGTCACGCGACGCACGAATTCGCGACCACGCGCACCATCCCGAATATTAAAAAACACGTAACGTGCAAATGGAAAATTGTAGCGACCATAGGCACGGATCACGTTGCCCTGTATATCCATCAAATCTAGAACTTTGCTCACAAGAAGATCCTTCTACGATAGTTTTTGCACAGTGGATTGTCCGGCAAGCCAAGTAGGCTCTTGCAGATTCGTCGGATCAACACGCTGAATGAATGCCTGATAAGCCTGCTGCAATTGCGCCGCCGGCAAGCCCTGATGTTCCGCCACGAAACGTGAGAACTCCTGCTTCAGATAGAGTCCCTTCAACTGTTCCGGCAATGGCTCATCATTGGAGCCGACGAAGAACAAGGCAGCCTTCAATTGGCATTTTTTGATATAGGCAATGAAGCTATCTGCGTCAGAGACTTGCTCAAAGCCGTAGCAAAAGCCCCACAGTTGGCGTATGTCATCGCTAATAGCTGCCCACATCCCGCGCAAATAGCTATCAAGGTCGCCATGTACATTGCAGCACCACACCAGATATTTGGATTGCAAATGATCTTCTTCCGGCAACGCGGCACGGCGGAAACGATCGGAGAAGATAGACAGGAAGTCATACCACGTACCGCTAAAATCAGTACCCGGTAAAGATTCGTAATACACATCGTCGAGAACAAAATAGCGGCACAGATACGTTTGCGGCACCTTCGCCATCGGGCTCATCTCGTTCAAGCCCCAATCTTGCAAGCGACGGCGAACTTCATCGCTGTAAGCAGTACCGCCGATATGGCCTTTCTTGATAGGAGACAAACAGGTAAGCGCGTAGGCATTGTTGCTGACATTCGCCATGATTATTCTCCCCTCGCCTGATCGGCCAAACTGACAATCGGCGTTGGTTGCATATCGCCGAGATCATGCTGTAGAGAGCGCAACAAGGTGTTGTATTGCTTGAGAAATTGCTCGGGATCGGCATTGCCGAACTTTGCATCGAAAGTGATCAATTCCTCTTTCAATTTTTTCGCAGCTTTCACATCATTTGCTGCCGCCATCGGATAGGCGTTGTAATAATGATCCGTCTGGATTTGATTGAATTGAATGTAGGAATGGAATGGTGTCAGTGGCACTGACTTGGGATAACGAATATTCCATTTCCAGAATAGATCCAAGCCACTGGGAATGGCAAACGTAAAGGAATCGACGTACTGCGCCCAACTGCCGTTGAAATTACTGAAAAACATCATGTAAGCGTAGTTCAGCTTTTCCTTCGGTTGTTCCGCAGACAGATGCGGAAACTGATTCTTGCCGATGATGACCCAGCGCGCGTAATGAATCAGTGAGAGTGTAATCAAACCCCTGAGAGTGGCGGGCTTCTTCAGTGCTACCCAGAAAATCACCTTATTGATCCAAGTCATATACCAACGGATCGGCGTGATCACATTCATGGCATATGCTTTTCCAGCAATGTTCGACATGCATTTCCCCTTGTTGCAGCAGCTAAAATAAAAGCGCAGCGGTACGACAATCGCACCGAATGCGCTCGCTTTCCCTTACAAGTTTGTGCATCCGTCGGCGACGGGCTACTTAGGCCCACTCCCCCATGCCTGAATCACGGCATGAGTACCGATCCGACACAAACGTTTGCTATCTTTTCCCTCAATAGCATTTCCTCGCGGAAAATAACTTTCGCCAGACTACATGAAAAAATGTATTTTTAGCAATTGCTAAAGGTTTATCCTTACTATGCCGCTTTGATATATTCTTTCATTGCGTCAGCCAGTCCAAGCATTCCACAGAAGATGCAGAACAACACTAGGGAAGCCATGCCTTCATATCTGCCGTTCACCGTAAAAACACTCACCGCTGCACAACGTGCGCGCATCGTGCGACGTCGAGAACATCAGAGCAGCACCTTGAGCAATACTCAACTGGACGAGCGCCTCCTTGGCGATCTGCAGCGGGCAGTCAATACACAAATGAACGGCATCGTCGGTGCGCTGGAAATGATACGGCAAAACGATTTAGCTCCCGATCAGCGGGAAATGATACATCTGGCCCAAAGCAGCGCGGACAGCCTGTTGATGAATATCGAGCAGTTACTGGAATCGAATAGCGATCTTGGCATAGGCGATGGCGCAAACAACACGCACCATGCGCTGGCCGATACCCGCATGCTGTTTATCAATACCAATCCCGATACGCGTGCCCACATTGAAAGAGAACTGAAACAACGCGGCGCACGTATAGACTGCTTCGATATACCCAAAACTGCCTTAGCCGCATTAGAGAACGCAGCAATCGCCGGCGATCCATATCGCATTGCGCTACTCGACCAAAAAATCCCTGGCATGGATGGCGAAACGCTGGGCACCGCCATCGGCAACTCCCCTTTGTATCGCGATACGCTGGTCGTACTTATCAGTGGCGAGCACAGCAGGCACGATGCCGATCGTCTGGCGCAAGCAGGATTTTCTGCATGGCTGCCTAAACCTCTACAACAAACCATGCTGCTCAATACGCTATCGATGTTGTGCAGTTGTATTGCCAAGAAAGATGCGCCTCGCTTTGTCTGTGCAGGCGTACGTGTGAACGCAGAACATATCATCTCGGATAATGTTCATGCCTTTGCGCATTGCCGCGTTCTGGCAGTTGACGATAATCCGGTCAATCTGCAAATCGCCGAACGCATGCTGGCGCGCTTTGGCTGTCAGGTTGACACGGCATCCGATGGGCAACAGGCTTTACGTCTGGTCAATGAACAACATTACGATTTGATACTGATGGATTGTCAGATGCCGCAGATGGATGGTTACCACACAACTGCATTGCTACGCGCAGCAGAAACTGACGGGGCGCACATGCCCATCATCGGCTGGTCATCCGGCATCAATCGCAGTGAACGCGATACCTGCCTTGCTATTGGCATGGATGATTTTATTTTCAAACCGATACGCATGCGGCCATTGAACGACATGCTGACGCGCTGGCTAAAGCCTGTCGTCAACGAAAAGGTCCTTATGCCACAAGATGATGAACTGGATGCTACACAGGAAATGTTTGGCGACGATTTTGCCGAGTTGGTTGATCTTTTCCTGACGGATAGCCCGAAGCGCTTTGTACTACTGCATGAGGCTATTCTGGCGAAAGATACGCTGACCGTTGCAAAATTTGCGCACGTCTTATGCGGCAGCACGGCATCGATAGGTGCCACCACTCTCGCCTCTTTATGCCGAGAACTGGAAATTCGCGCAAAGAACAATATGCTGGACGATGCACCATCACGCCTGACAACGATAGAACTTGAGTACGTGAGAATAGACAAAAAATTGCGCAGCATGCTCTCGCACACAACGCCGGACATTGAATCGCCACCCGATCTGCACGATAAACATTGATGTAAAAAATCTGAGAAATACGGCGACAATACCGATTACAGCAACGCGTCAATTCTTGTGACTTAACGCAAATAATCCTTACCCAACAATACATCTACCATCCACCATGAACCAAGCTGAAAAGTATCAAGACACGAATCAAATTCCCGAATCAAAAAAGAACCATCTGTGGCGTAAAACCATTTGGTACACCGACCCAGAAGAATTCCCGCTCGGCCCGCATCACTCAGTGGAAGTGTATTGCTGTGAAGAGTCAAACGGCTACGCCGTATGGTATGCGCGCCGCCTGGCTAAAGATGATCCGCGCAATACTCCACAAAGCGAAAACGGTGATTACCTGCTGGCTTATTTTGCGAGGACAAAACGCGATGATGCGATTGAACACGCAGTGCTCATTGCCAATAGCGATGCGTCGGTCGACAAGGTAATTGTTGCGTTGGATGGTTTGGCGCAGAACGCGCAAAAGGTATGACTTTTTAGTAAGGGCGGATAAATCTCCAAGTTGATCCGGAGATTTATCCGCCCTTACTTATTTCAAGCAAGAATTGATTGAAGCTCAGGCTAAGCTGCAAGACTCCGAAACTGGTGTTTTCCAGCTGCCTTCGCTTCGTACATCAAGCGATCAGCTGCTTTTAAAACATCATCGTAAGTATGCAAGTCTGCGTCTGGCAGCACACAGATGCCGATGCTGGCACCAAGGCGCAAATCATTGCGTGGCACAGCAATTTCTCTCATCGCACTCAATATTTTTTCCGCGACCAATTCCACATTTCTCTCATTGGTAACGTGTCGCAGCAATATGCCAAACTCGTCTCCGCCCAGTCGCGCCACCTTGTCCGATATACGCACACAAGCAGATAAGGATGTCGCGACTGTCTTTAATATCTCGTCACCAGCGGCATGGCCACAACCGTCGTTGATAGCCTTGAAGCCATCCAGATCGAGCAGTAGTACTGCGCTCATTTCGCGCTGTTCTGCACCGGGTTTGAATAGTTCATGAAACACATCGGCAAACCCTGCGCGGTTCAACAAACCAGTCAGATGATCATGTTTGGTTGCCTCCTCGAAATGCGCCGCACGCTGTTCGAAAGCCTGCTTATCCTGCTCCATCCGTTTGACGAGCACGACCACATACAGCGGCACCAGCACATTGATCAGCACGATACCCGTCGCTACTCCCGGTATGGTTTGCCAATCAGGAGAAAAATAGAACGCCGCGCCCATCAAGGGGCCACACACTGCGGATGACAACCAGGTATAACGCGTGCCGAAGCGCAAGCCATTGCCTATCGCGCCCAAGGTCGGCACCCATGCCACCAAGCCGGCCAGAAATCCCGCCAGATACATACCCAAAGCCGGCAAGGCCTGATCCAGTATGGTGGCCAAGGTGCGGCGCAAGGTGGTGTTCAAAATAGAAAAACGAACGAGAGCGACCCAGATCACGGCATAGGCGATATATCCCACGGCACCAATGACGACGCTGACAGGTACTGCCTGCCATTTGAAATACCAGGCAAAAACGAGATACAAACAAAATGGCGTGACATTGATGACGCGAAACTTGGCCTGGCCAAGTTCGGTACCGATAGCGGATGCCTGAGGCGAAAGACTGGATAACCAACTAAACCTATGCATAGATCAAACAGTCTTTTTTACAATAGTTTTGGGAGAGAAGAACTCAATAGTGCAATGCCAGAGAGGGTGAGCAAGCTCAACACCAGCCGCCGGAAAGCCACATCAGAGATGCGATGATACAGCTTAGTCCCCAGGATAGTAGGTATTAACATCGCTGGAACAAGCACTCCAAAATAGGGAAGCATAGCGACCGTGATGATGCCCTTATACAAATAGGCAAGCATGGTGAATATCAAGGCACCCAAATTAAAGTTTTGAATGATGACGCGCTGCTTGTCCTTGGCCATGCCTTGCAACGTGCACCACAAAGTAGGCACTATCCCGGCAAACCCACCAAAGCCACTCATCACGCCACCGATTAAACCAATGGTGCCATCTGCGACTGGTCCCTTCGATGCGATTTTAGGGAAGCGAGAAACGAACAGCATGCTTGGGCACCAGATGATCAATATCGACCCCAGCAAGGCCTTGAACATATCCATATTCAAGAGCGGCAGCAGCATGACGCCGATCGGGATAC
Organism: Herminiimonas sp. GW821-FHT09C12; assembly: GCF_059416385.1. Lineage (NCBI taxonomy): Bacteria > Pseudomonadati > Pseudomonadota > Betaproteobacteria > Burkholderiales > Oxalobacteraceae > Herminiimonas > Herminiimonas sp. GW821-FHT09C12. Next base: position 91,063 of record NZ_JBWKPC010000002.1, on the reverse strand, counting down.
CAACCATGCCACCAACAAAAAATGGCAGTAACAAGCGCCAATCAAATCCGCGCTTTACAGTAAATGCCGCAATGATTTGTCCCGTCAGCGCACCAAACACCGCCAACGATGCAGCAATCACAGGATCCATACCCCAAGCCCAAAATGACATCGCTGTCATTCCAAATGCGAAGCCTGAGAGACCTTGAACGAAGCCGGCAGCAGCGCCACCCATAATGATCAAAATGTAGATTGATTCCATCATGCAGTCATGTTTTAACTATCCCGTAGGAAGAATTTTTCATGCAACGCGAACTGATGTTCCGCACCAAGCTGTCGCATCAAGTCGTCCACAACGGCGCCTCATCCATCAGCGCCACTTGTTCGCGTAATTCCAGTATCCGATCCTGCCAGTAACGCTGCGTGTTAAACCATGGGAAGGCAACCGGGAACGCGGGATCATCCCAACGTCGCGCCAACCACGCTGCGTAATGAATCAAACGCAAGGTGCGCAAGGCCTCGATCAAATGCAATTCACGCGGATCGAATTCGGCGAAATCCTCATAACCGGCAAGCAAGTCAGACAATTGCCGCACCATATCGCGCCGCTCGCCCGACAGCAGCATCCATAAATCCTGGATCGCCGGTCCGCTACGACTATCGTCAAAGTCGACGAAGTGCGGGCCTGCATCGGTCCACAACACATTACCGCAATGACAGTCGCCATGCAGTCGCAAGCTACTAACATCACCGGCACGATCAAAGCAGCGCCGCACGCCATCGAGCGCTTGCGTCACTACGCTGCGGTAAGCTTCCAGCAAATCAGGTGGAATGAAATTATTTGCCAGCAAATAGTCGCGTGGCTCTTCGCCAAAGGTCACGATATTTAATGCAGGTCGATGCTCAAACGTTTTCAGCGCGCCTACTGCATGTATGCGCCCGATAAAGCGCCCCATCCATTCCAGCGTTGCCGGATCATCCAATTCTGGCGCGCGCCCACCATGTCGCGCAAAGACAGCAAAACGGAAACCGGCAAAATCATGCAAGGTTTTCCCATTGGCCAAAGTCATCGCAGGCACGACCGGGATTTCTCGCTCGACCAATTCAGCGACGAAGGCATGTTCTTCCAGAATCGCGGCATCACTCCAGCGCGCAGGGCGATAAAACTTTGCCACCAGCGGCGGACCATCTTCGATGCCAATTTGATAAACGCGGTTTTCGTAACTGTTCAAGGCCAGCAAGCGGCCGTCGCTATACAAGCCAACGCTTTCCAGCGCATCAAGCACGCAATCAGGCGTGAGTGTAGAAAAAGACAATACTGTGGAATCATTCATCTCTGCATTGTACGGTGCCTACACAGTTTCCCGGGTGCATGATGCACACATTTCAACATGGCAAATGCATCGCTTCTGCAAAGTCGTACTGGTACACTGTCGCCCTGATCACCATTGAAGAAAATTCCACCATGCATCTCGACCAGCCTCTCTCCGACAAGGAATTCGACGAACTCGACAAATTCCTGCTTTCCGACCGCACTGCAGACGACTGCATGGCGATGGATTCGCTGCACGGTTATCTGACAGCACTGGTCGTCGGCCCGGAAGAAGTCCCGCTGGCCGAATGGTTGCCACACGTCTGGGGTGAAGACGCAGAAGCCATCCCGAAGTTCAAGAACGATAAAGAATACGAACGCATCGTCGCCCTGATCGCGCGCTTCATGAATGAAATCGCCATCACACTGGAAGTCGCACCGAAAGAATACGAACCGCTGTTCTGCGAACACGAATGGGAAGGCAAGCCGGTACTGGACGGCGAAGCCTGGGCCTGGGGTTTCAATTTAGGGATGAGCCTGCGTGCAGAAGCGTGGGAACCTATCCATACTTCCAACATCGCACCACTGATGCGCCCTATCTATTTGTTAGGTGCAGAAGAAATCGAAGAAGAAGAAATGGTCTTGGTCGACAATCCGGTCAAATGCCACAAGCTGACTATCGAAATCGAATCCGCCATCCCGGAAATCCACAAGTTCTGGCTGCCACACCGCAAGTCGGCAGTGAAAACCGTACAACGCGAAACCCCGAAGGTTGGCCGCAACGACGATTGCTCATGCGGCAGCGGCAAGAAGTACAAGAAGTGCTGCGGCGCAGAACCTGCTGCAGAATAAATAAAAGCCGGCATTAGCCGGCTTTTTTTACATCAGAAGTAACCGGCATTCCACCGGTTTGCGCACTCTTACTCTTTAATGAAGTGCTCGCGGTAATAACGCAGCTCTTCAATCGACTCCAGAATATCAGCCAAAGCCGTGTGCTTCTGGTGTTTCTTGAAGCCGTTCACCAGCTCCGGTTTCCAGCGACGGCACAGTTCTTTCAGTGTGGACACGTCCAGGTTGCGGTAGTGGAAGAAGTTTTCCAGCTTAGGCATACCGCGCGCCATAAAGCGACGGTCCTGGCAAATGGTGTTACCGCACATAGGCGACTTGCCGTTAGGCACATATTTTTTCAAGAATTCGATCAACTCTGCCTCAGCTTGCGCTTCGGTCACGGTCGATGCCTTGATACGGTCGATCAAGCCGGAGCGGCCATGCGTACCCTTGTTCCACGCATCCATACCATCCAGAATTTCATCTGGTTGATGAATTGCAAACACCGGGCCTTCGCCCAGAATGTTCAAATTGGAATCGGTGACGACGACAGCTACTTCGATAATGCGATCATTGTCTGGATCGAGTCCGGTCATTTCCATATCTACCCAGATGAGATTGAACTCATTCGGGCGCAATGGGGTGGCGGATGACGACTCTAATTCAGTAGCTTGTGACATAATTGTTTTCCTTTAGCCTGCTCAATCCGCCATTTTCTCACAGGAAAAGAATGTCATCCCTCGTGTTTACTGTTTTGTTTGTCACTTTTCTGCTTATCAGCCTAGTGGTTCGTTTCTGGCTGGCCTCACGTCATATTCGGCATATCCTCGCCAATCGTGCTGCCGTGCCTGCGCAATTCGTCGGCAAGATACCGCTGGAAGCACATCAAAAAGCGGCGGATTACTCGATCGCTAAAACAAAATTCGCACTATTCATCGTCATCTTGAATGCCGCTACCTTGATCGGCTTTACGCTGATGGGCGGCTTGCAATGGCTGGCAGAAGGCTCTCTGTTTGTCTTCGGTCCCGGCTATCGCTATCAATTGGCACTGGTACTGACCTTTGCATTGATCTCCGGCTTGATCGAATTGCCGTTTGATTACTTCCGTCAATTCGTACTGGAAGCGCGCTTCGGCTTTAACCGCATGTCGCCACGCCTGTTCTTCACCGATTTATTCAAAAGCACCATCATTTCGCTCGCGCTCGGCCTCGGCCTGGTTTGGATCACGATCATCCTGATGGAAAAATCCGGTGACTTGTGGTGGTTGTACGCATGGATAGTCTGGTGCTCCTTCCAGTTGTTGATGCTGGTATTGGTGCCACTCTTCATCGCGCCTATGTTCAACAAATTCAAACCGCTGGAAGACGAGAACCTGCGTACCCGCATTGAAAACCTGATGCAACGCATAGGCTTTAAAGCAAGCGGTCTGTTCGTCATGGATGGTTCCAAACGCAGCGCGCATGGCAATGCCTACTTCTCCGGTTTCGGCGCTGCCAAACGCATCGTGTTCTTCGACACCTTGCTCGAACGCCTGGCACCGAATGAAATTGAAGCAGTACTGGCGCATGAACTCGGTCACTTCAAACTCAAGCACATCGTCAAACGCATCGTGATGATGTTTGCCGCTTCGCTCGCATTCCTGGCGCTGCTCGGTTATCTGAAAAACCAAACCTGGTTCTATACCGGTTTGGGTGTGGAACCTATGATGGGTGCGAGCAACGATGCAATGGCCTTGATCCTGTTTGCACTGGTCTTGCCAGTCTTCTCCTTCCTGTTCTCGCCGCTGACTTCGCTCAGTTCGCGTAAACATGAATTTGAAGCTGACGCCTTTGCGGCACAACATACCAATTCGCAGGATCTGGTATCCGCGCTGGTGAAGCTGTATGAAGACAATGCATCAACGCTCACGCCAGATCCATTGCATTCTGCTTTCTATGATTCGCACCCGCCTGCAACCGTGCGTATCAACAAACTTCTGGCCGCCAGTTGAACAAGGACATCATGAGCAACGCCGCCGATTTACGCGAACAAAAATGCCAGCGCCAGGTGACTGCGCTGAGCGCGGATGAGGTCAGCGAAGGTCTGAAAGCAATCAGCAACTGGAGTCTGCAGGATGGCAAAATTGTTCGTAAATTCTCTTTCAAGAATTATTACGACACCTTGGCCTTCGTCAACGCGATCGCCTATGTCATCCATGCCGAAGATCATCACCCTGAGTTGGTGGTCACCTACAATCAATGCGTGGTCAAGTTCGACACGCATTCAGTGAATGGCGGCAAAGGTGGCTTGTCACAAAACGATTTCATCTGCGCTGCCAAGCTGGATGCTATTTTTGATCAGTCTTTCGTCTAACTGATGGCAACTATTACAGGCACCGTCATTGCCGCACATGGCCGTCATTATCTGGTTCAGACCGATACCGCAAAACTGCAATGCGTTACACGCGGCAAGAAGAGCGACGTCGCAGTGGGCGACATCGTCAATCTGCAACTAACTTCCGCCAATCAAGGTGTGATCGAGTCGATCACCGAGCGCAAAACCCTGCTGTATCGCTCCGACCAATACAAATCCAAACTGCTGGCAGCCAATGTCACGCAGCTTTTCATCGTGGTCGCCACCGAACCTGGCTTCTCGGACGATCTGGTTTCGCGTTCACTGGTCGCAGCGGAAGCCGCGGGCGTTGCCGTTCATATCATCTTGAACAAGATAGACGTCGTCGCATCTCTGGAAAAAACCCGCAAGCGCGTAGCCTTCTACGCAGGACTTGGTTATCCGGTACATGAAGTGTCGGCAACCACACAGCCGGAAGCAACCTGCGCTGCCTTGATGCCGATACTGGAAGGCCAATCAACGATACTGATCGGCCAATCGGGTATGGGCAAATCATCGATCATTAACTTGATCGTGCCGGATGCCGACATCGCAGTGCGCGAAATTTCCGCTGCGCTCGATACCGGCAAACACACCACGACCTTCACACGTTTGTATGCAATCGACGATCAAACCATGATTATCGATTCACCGGGGTTTCAGGAATTCGGCCTCTATCATTTGACTGAAGGCATGCTGGAGCGTGCTTTCCCGGAGTTCGAGCCGTATCTGGGCAAGTGCAAGTTTTATAATTGTCATCATTCCAATGAGCCTGAATGTGCAATCCGCACTGCGATTGCCGCCGATGCTATTTCGCCCATGCGGCATGCGCTCTACCTGCAGTTATTGCATGAATCATCACAAAAGCTGTACTAAAGAAGGGGCCGGCTCTGGCCTTAACGCTGGCTTTTAGATGGAAATCCCTTATAATTGAAGCAGTTACAACAATCGGCGGCAGGCGCCAACCTAGCCGCCGTTTTCAATTATGGCAATCAAACACTTTCTGCAGTTTTCCGATTTAACGCTGGATGAATTCGAGCACGTGATCGAACGTACCCGTGTCATCAAGCGCAAATTCAAGAACTACGAGCCTTACCATCCTCTAGCTGACCGTACGCTGGTGATGGTGTTCGAAAAGAATTCCACCCGTACTCGCCTGTCCTTTGAAGCCGGCATGCACCAGCTTGGCGGCGCGGCAATTTATCTGAACACGCGCGACAGCCAGCTTGGTCGTGGCGAGCCGGTAGAAGACGCGGCGCAAGTGATGTCCCGTATGTGCGACGTCATCATGATCCGTACGTTTGGCCAAGACATCATTGAGCGTTTCGCCGCCAATTCGCGCGTACCAGTGATCAATGGCCTGACGAATGAGCACCATCCTTGCCAGGTTCTGGCCGATGTATTCACGTTCATTGAGCATCGCGGTTCGATCAAAGGCAAAACCGTGGCCTGGATAGGCGATGCCAACAACATGCTGTACTCGTGGTTACAGGCAGCGCAAGTATTCGATTTCCATGTCAATGTTTCTACACCCAAGGGTTACGAAATCGATCCGACCTTGATCGCCGCTGACAATACACATTACACGCTGTTTGCCGCACCATCCGATGCATGTGTAGACGCGCATCTGGTCACGACCGATGTCTGGACCAGCATGGGCTTCGAAGAAGAAAATGCAGCACGCCTGAAAGCCTTTGACGGCTGGATCGTCGATGCGGCCAAAATGAAACGTGCACAGCCTGATGCCTTGTTCATGCACTGCCTGCCAGCGCATCGCGGTGAAGAAGTTGCAGCCGAAGTCATCGACGGACCGCAATCGGTCGTCTGGGACGAAGCAGAAAACCGCCTGCATGCGCAGAAAGCACTGCTCGAATATCTCGTCCTGGGCAAACTCAATTAATTAAAGACTCAGTTAGCTCAGCCAATTCATCAGCTCAAGTTCCAACTGACCCACAATCACATTCCAAGCAAGCGAAGCAAACACCATGTCGAATATTCTCCAATCCGTTCCAGTCAATCAAAAAGTAGGCATCGCCTTTTCCGGCGGTCTCGACACCAGCGCGGCCTTGCACTGGATGCGTCAAAAAGGCGCGATTCCTTATGCATACACTGCGAATCTGGGTCAACCTGACGAAACCGACTACAACGCGATTCCGGAAAAAGCAAAAGCATACGGCGCTGAACTGGCACGTTTAATCGATTGCCGCGAACAGTTGGTTGCTGAAGGTATCGCAGCGCTGCAAAGCGGCGCTTTCCATATCTCGACCGCTGGCGTTACCTACTTCAACACGACGCCATTGGGTCGTGCAGTTACCGGCACCATGCTGGTCGCCGCGATGAAAGAAGACAACGTCGACATCTGGGGTGACGGCAGCACATTCAAAGGCAATGACATCGAGCGCTTCTATCGCTACGGTTTGTTGATGAATCCAGCGCTGCGCATTTACAAACCTTGGCTGGATGATGCCTTCATCAACGAACTCGGCGGCCGCAAGGAAATGTCGGAATTCCTGATCAAGTCCGGCTTTGACTACAAGATGTCTACCGAGAAAGCGTATTCGACTGACTCCAACATCCTCGGCGCTACGCATGAAGCGAAAGATCTGGAAGAACTGAGCAGCGGCATGCAGATCGTCGAACCTATCATGGGCGTCGCATTCTGGCGTGACGATGTCGAAGTCAAACGCGAAAAAGTCACCGTACGTTTCGAAGAAGGTCGTCCAGTCGCATTGAATGGCGTCGTCTATTCCGACCTGGTTGAGCTGATGCTGGAAGCCAATCGCATCGGTGGTCGTCACGGCCTCGGCATGAGCGATCAAATCGAAAACCGTATCATCGAAGCGAAGAGCCGTGGCATCTACGAAGCCCCAGGTTTGGCGCTCTTGTTCATCGCTTACGAACGTCTGGTTACCGGTATCCACAACGAAGACACCATCGAGCAATACCGCGAAAGCGGCCGTCGCCTCGGCCGTCTGTTGTATCAAGGCCGCTGGTTCGATCCACAAGCCATCATGTTGCGTGAAGCAGCACAACGCTGGGTTGCACGCGCGATCACAGGCGAGGTCACCATCGAACTGCGTCGCGGCAACGATTACTCCATCCTCAACACTGAGTCGGCCAACCTGACCTACGCGCCAGAACGTCTGTCGATGGAAAAAGTGGAAGATGCACCGTTCTCGCCAGCCGACCGTATTGGTCAATTGACGATGCGCAATCTGGACATCACAGACACACGTCACAAGCTGGCTATCTACAGCAACGCCGGTCTGCTGACTGGCAACTCGTCTGTTGCACTGCCTAGCTTTGAAAAAGACAAGAAATAATTCCTTCAACATTAAACATACAGATCATGACTACTCAATTCGATAACGTTTCCGTCGTCAAAAAAGCCAATATCTACTTTGATGGCAAATGCGTGTCACACACCGTACTGTTTGCGGACGGCACCAAGAAAACCATAGGCATCATTTTTCCATCGACGTTGAAATTCAACACCGGCGCTGCAGAAATCATGGAATTGAATGCAGGCAAATGCCGCATTCGTCTGGCTGGCGCAACTGACTGGAACACCTACGAAGGCGGCCAGCAATTCGAAGTACCGGCAAATTCGAGCTTTGATATTGAAACGGTAGACACACTGGATTACGTTTGCCATTTTATCTGACGCGTTTAATAAGACGTGTAAGACCCCAATAAAAAAGCCCGGACTATCCGGGCTTTTTGCTAAGAGCCAGCCTTATTCAGATTAGCTCGCGGGTCTTCTCCTTATAATAGACGCTGTGTTAAAAATCAGGCGCTAGCCGCCGGTTTGAATTGACGATTTAATTGATACAGCCGGCGCGATCCTGTCCGCTTTCGACAGGCGCGCTGGCTCTACTTCCCAAGAAAGAAATATATGATCCTTGGCATTGATGTGGGCGGCACACATACCGATTCGGTATTGATGCACAACCGCAAAATCATCCGCAAGTCCAAAGTATTGACCGACAAGAACGATATTTTAGGTTGCGTGATGCGCGCGACCCAGGCTGTCGCGAATGCTGACGATATCAAGCAGCTGCAGCGCATCGTGCTCAGCACCACGATCTCCACCAATGCCGTGGCACAGAACCAGCTCGATCCGGTCGGCCTGATAGTGATGAACGGCCCTGGCGTTTCTCCTAAAGATTTGCCACTCGCCGATAAGACACACTTGATCGCCGGTTACATGAACCATCGCGGCATCGAAGCAGAAGCGCTGGAAGACGATGAGTTGGATACATTGAAACAGCAATTCCGCGCTGACAAGATCGAGAACCTGGCTGTTATCGGCAAATTTTCGACACGTAATCCCGTGCATGAACAGGAAGTCGGTGCCTGCTTCGCAGATCAGTCCAACCATGTTTCACTCGGCCATCATCAATCCGGCGTACTGAATTTCCCGCGCCGCATAGCGACCACTTACCTCAATGCCGCGATCTGGCGCCTGCACAGCCGCATGGTCGACCAGCTCGCCAGCTATCTGCAGGAACTCGCGGTCGATGTACCGCTCTTCATCCTGAAGGCGGACGGCGGCACCATAGGCATACAACAATCGCGTAACTATCCGGTGCAGACCATTCTGTCCGGGCCAGCGGCCACCATCATGGGCGTGCTGCCTTTCGTATCGTCCACGCAAGATTCGGTGTCGATAGACGTCGGCGGTACCACCACCGACATCGCACTCTTTGCCGATGGCGCACCGCTGCTGGAACCGCAAGGCGTCGAAATCGAAGGACACAAGACCCTGATTCGCGGCTTGCTCACGCATTCGATGGCGCTCGGTGGCGACAGCCATGTACAAGTGGTGAATGGCGCGCTGCAGATAGGTCCGGAACGCAAGGGTTCGGCAATGGCCTTCGATGGTCCGGCACCAACCCCGACCGACGCCTTGATCACCCTCGGCCTGGCCGCTATCGGTGACAAAGCCAAGGCTCTGCAGGCGATGGAAAGCCTGGCCGGCGCATTGAAGCAAACGCCACAGCAAGTGGCGCAAGCCATCGTCGACAGCATGTGCGCCAGCATCGCCGCCAAGGTCACGCAAATGATTGCAGAGGTCAACAGCAAGCCGGTCTACACCATTCATGAACTGCTGGAAGGCAAAGTACTGAACCCGCAGCAATTAATCGCAGTCGGTGGCCCTGCTCCGTATATTGCCGAACAAGTGGGCGCATTACTGGCCATGCCGGCACTGGTGCCACAGGATTCGGAAGTGATCAACGCCAGCGGTGCAGCCATGGCACGTACTACGGTCGAATTGAATCTGCTGGCGGATACCGAATCGCAGCAACTGACTTTTGCCGAAGATGGCCGCAAGATGCAAATCTCTGCGCGCGCCACGGTCGATGACGTATGCGAGATCGGTAAGGAAAGATTGCTGGAAATCGCCAAGGCTGCCGGTGCACGCGATGCAGACCTCGAAGTCGAAGTTGCTGACTGCCAGTCCTTCAACGTCATCCATGGTTATGCAACTACTGGAAAAAACATCCGCGTCCGGTTGCAGATCAAACCCGGCCTGATTAAACAAGTAAATGAGCAAGTGCAATGAACAAGCGTGAGGAAGACATCGTGAAGAAAAAAACAGGATTGGTATTTTTCCCGGCATTTGATTATGCGATTTCACCAACGCATCCGGAGCGTGAAGAACGTCTGCTGTACACGCAGGATCAGGTATTTGAAGAAGGCCTGCTGGACTTCGACAATATCAAGGAATTCAAACCCGGCGTCGCCACTGCTGAAGACATCCAGCGCGTGCACTTTTGCGTGCCTGGCATCGACGAGATCGTTCATGCCTCACACCTGATCGCCGTCGGTGGCTGCATTACCGCAGCAGACAAGGTGATGACCAAAGAAGTCGACAATGCGTTTGCACTGGTGCGCCCTTGCGGTCACCATTCATTCCGTGTCGTGCATGGCAGCCGCGGCTTTTGCACGCTGAACATGGAAGCGATCATGGTCGAGTACATCCGCCACAAATATGGTGTGAAGAAAATCGCGATCGTTGATACCGATTGCCATCACGGCGATGGCTCACAAGATATTTTCTGGCACGATCCGAATACGCTCTTCATCTCCATGCATCAGGATGGTCGTACGCTCTATCCGGGTTCCGGCTTTGCCGACGAGCTAGGCGGGCCGAATGCTTTCGGCACCACCATCAACCTACCGATGCCACCGGATACCTGCGAAGAGGGCTTCCTCTATGTGCTGGATGAAATCGTCATGCCTATCCTCGATGAGTTCAAGCCGGACCTGATCATCAATTCGGCTGGACAGGATAACCATTACTCCGATCCGATCACCAATATGAAGTTCACTGCGCATGGTTATGCAGTACTCAACCAGCGCCTGAAGCCGGACCTAGCGGTATTGGAAGGTGGTTATTCGATCGAAACCGCACTGCCCTACATCAATACCGGCATCATCCTGGCGATGGCGGGCATGGATTTCAGTCACATCCAGGAACCGGACTACGATGCAGAAAGCCAGAAGCAGCCGGCCAACATTACGGCCTACCTGGAAAAATTGAAGGATGCGACCTTCCATCACTGGAACAATCGCCACGTGCTACGTGAGCAGGTCTATCCGGAACAGGAGTTCCACAAGCGCAGCATGGATGTCTATTACGATACCGACGGCATTCGCGAAACCATCAATGAAACCGTGCGTTCCTGTCCAGATTGCGGCGGCACCGTGGTGATCGATTCGCGCTGCGACGATACACGCAATCACATCCTGGCAGTGCAGATTCCGCGTTATGTTTGCGCGCCTTGCCGTGCTTATGGTGAAGAGCAATATGCGAATGCAACTATCGGACGCTACACGCAAGTCTTCCTGCAGGACAAGGACAAGGATATTTACTTGTCCAAGTAAGGGAATTTAAGTAATACAGATAGAGACTCGATTCAACCTGAACCGGGTCTCTTTTTTTGAAGTTATCCAGCATTTCCCAGTGCATGCAACACATCACTGCCGTAAGGCGACAGTAACCAGCCTACAACAGCGCAATGCAGTACCACTGTCACCCAGTAAATACGCTGGAAGCTGGCCTTGCCGGTTTTATGCCGCAGGAATTTTTGCGCCAACCAGCCACCAGGCCAACCACCAAGAAAATCCAGCAAGTGCAGATTGTTTTCACTGATCCGCCACTCCCCCTTGCGCGCCGCCGATTTATCGATCGCATAAGCGACAAAGCTCAATAAGCTAAGCGCAAAATAGCTACCGACTACCGGCAATAAAATTTTCGTATCCATTATTTGCTTCTAAAATTTATTACTGAAATTTGCTTCCGAATTTTGTTTCGGCAAATCAAAGGAAGATAGGTTCAGGTTCCAGTTGCACATCAAAACGTTGTGCGACATCGGCCTGAATGGCTGCTGCCAATTGCGCGATCTCGGCACCACTGGCACCGCCGCGATTCACCAGCACTAGCGCCTGATTTTCATAGACACCTGCAGCGCCTGCAGCTTTACCTTTCCAGCCGCACTGATCTATCAACCAGCCCGCCGCCAGTTTGACGCTGCCATCCGGCTGCGCATAATTCACCATCTGCGGATAGCGCTGCAACAAGGCATCACGCTGCGCTGTCGTCACGACAGGATTCTTGAAGAAACTGCCGGCATTACCTATCACTGCCGGATCAGGCAGCTTACGCGTACGAATGGCAATCACGGCAGCACTAATGTCTTGCGCCGTCGGCCGCGTAATCGAACGTGCAGCCAATTCATTTATTACATCGGCGTAACGAAGATTCGGCTGCCATTGCTTAGGCAAGGCGAACGTCACATCAAGCACCACCGCTCTATCACGCAAGCGATGCTTGAAGACGCTATCGCGGTAACCGAACATGCACTCTGCTTTGTTCAGCGTCGTTTGCTCGCCTGTTTCAAAATCAAATAGCGTCAAAGAATGGAAAAGGTCTTTAATCTCGATTCCATACGCGCCAATATTCTGAATCGGCGCAGCGCCAACGCTGCCAGGAATCAGTGACAAGTTTTCCAGACCGCCCAAACCATGTGCCAGCGTCCATTGCACAAACTGATGCCAGTTCTCACCCGCCGCAGCCCGTACATAGGTAGCATCTGCATCTTCCTCAACGATTTCTATCCCCTTGATACCGACATGCAGCACCAGGCCAGAAAAATCCCGTGTCAAAAGGATATTACTGCCGCCACCCAGTACCAAGCGAGGCATGGCGACAAGATCGGCATCACGTTTGACATCTTGCAAGGTATCAACTGACGTAACCGGAAGATAGGCATGCGCGCTCGCCTGCACCCCAAAGGTGTTAAGGTCGCGCAAGGAAAAATTGTACTGAACGGGTAAAGAATGGGTCATAGTGGGCGATTATAATCGTAGCTCTAGCCCCTCGGTTTTTTGTCCGTTAGAATGGCAGCCAAACCGAATAAACAACAGGCTTTCGCGGCTACCTGCCGCGAGCCAAGCAAGAAGGAAATCACCATGCCATCATTTGATACCGTGTCCGAAGCCAATATGGTTGAAGTAAAAAATGCCGTCGATCAGGCAGGTAAGGAAATCACCACCCGCTTCGACTTCAAGGGTAGCGATGCCCGCGTGGAACAAAAAGACCGCGACCTGACCGCGTATGCAGATTCCGAATTTCAGTTGAATCAAGTGCTGGACGTCCTGACCAACAAACTGGTCAAACGCAATGTCGACGTACGTTTCCTTGATCGCGGCAAGATCGAAAAAATCGGCGGCGACAAGGTCAAGCAAGTGATCAAGATCAAAAACGGCATCGAAACCGAAGCCGCCAAGAAAATCGTACGCATCATCAAAGACAGCAAGATGAAAGTACAAGCCAGCATCCAGGGCGACGCCGTACGCGTCACTGGTGCCAAGCGTGATGACCTGCAAGCTGCGATGGCGATGCTGCGCAAGGAAGTCGCCGACCTGCCACTGGAATTCAATAACTTCCGCGACTAATCATCCGCAAGCAGCAAGCAGTTCATTCAAGCCCAGGCTATCCATGAAAACTTCACTGCTTGCCGCCCTGCTCTGCCTCAGCGCCCTGCAGGTGCAGGCCGCTGACATCAGCGTAGTGGGCCTGTTCCCCGGAAAAGCCGTGCTAGTCATAGACGGCGGCTCGCCAAAAACCTATTCTATCGGTAGTACCGTCAGTTCCGGTATCACGCTGGTCGATGTGAACCAGACCACCGCTACCTTTGATAGCAACGGCAAAAAGCAGCGCATCGATATTGGTGGCCACGTCAATCGCACAGCGCCATCCGGTGCCAGCAGCGTCACCCTGCAAGCCGACTCGCGCGGTCACTTCTTGGTACAAGGACAAATCAACGGCGGCACCATGCGCATGCTGGTCGATACCGGCGCGTCGATGATTTCACTCTCTGCTTCCGATGCCAGACGGCTAGGCATCGATTACAAGAAAGGCCGCCAGGCTTACGTCAACACAGCGAACGGTACCGTTCCTGCGTATCAAGTCATGCTGAACACGGTCAAGGTCGGTGACATTGTGCTGAATCAAGTCGAAGCACTAGTACAGGAAAACGAACTTGGATTCGCCCTACTCGGCATGTCCTTCCTGAAGCGTACCGAGATGCGACGCGAAGGCGAACAGATGATGCTGACCAAACGCTTCTAAAAGTCGAGCACAATAAAAAACGGGCACTGAATTCAGTGCCCGTTTTCATTTCAACTCAAATGCATCAAGCGTCCGGATCTTTGACGTGGCGGCGTTGTTTAACCGCTTCAGCCAAACCTTCCAATACGCCCAGACTCTCTTCCCAGCTAATGCAGCCATCGGTCACGGATTGGCCATAGGTCAATTCTTTACCTGGAATCAAATCCTGACGACCAGCGACCAGATGCGATTCAACCATCACGCCGACGATACGTGTATCACCGCCTGCAACTTGTTTCGCGATATCAGCGCATACCGGGATTTGGTTTTCCGGTTTCTTCGAGCTGTTAGCGTGCGAAGTATCGATCATCAGACGCGAAGCCAGTCCGTTCGACGCGATGTCCTTGCATGCCTGTTCTACACTGGCTGCATCGTAGTTAGGCGTTTTACCGCCGCGCAGGATGATGTGGCAATCTTCATTGCCGAGCGTCGATACAATCGCGGAATGACCACCCTTGGTTACTGACAGGAAGTGATGCGGCTGCGAAGCGGCCTTGATCGCATCGACAGCGATTTTCACATTGCCATCGGTACCGTTCTTGAAACCAACCGGGCACGACAAGCCTGACGCCAGCTCACGGTGAACTTGCGATTCGGTAGTACGTGCACCAATCGCGCCCCAGCTGATCAAATCGGCGATGTATTGCGGACTGATCACGTCGAGGAACTCGGTGCCAGCTGGCAGGCCAAGCTCATTGATGTTCAACAGCAGTTCACGTGCGATGCGCAAGCCGTCATTGATACGGAAGCTGTTGTCCATGTACGGATCGTTGATCAAGCCTTTCCAGCCGACCGTCGTACGTGGCTTTTCGAAATAGACACGCATCACGATTTCCAGTTCGCCGGCAAAGCGTGCACGCTCTTTCACCAGTCGATTGGCATATTCCATCGCAGCCTTGGTGTCATGAATCGAGCATGGCCCGATCACAACCATCAAGCGGTCGTCTTGTCCGTGCAAAATCCGATGCAGCGCAATGCGCGCATTAGCTGCAGTCGTTTCTGCTTTATCGGAGATGCCGAGCTCACGAATTAAATGGGATGGTGGCGTCAGTTCTTTCATTTCTCGAATCCGTAAATCATCTGTGCGTGGCATGTTTTTCTCCGGTCAAAAATCTGTTCTGCAAAAATAAAAAACCGCCATCGCGGGCGGTTTTTTAAAGAATTTCGGTTTAAGCTTTTTTTACCTGCGCGCTTACCGCTTCTCCACCGCCGTTGGGCTGGAATAGCTAAAGTAAAAATAAAATTGGAAGCGCGAAGAAGTCATGTTTTTTACTGGTAGTACATTTATCTTTCAGTAATAGTGCAATAAATCAGCCCATTTGGCAAGCAAAGTGGTAAAAACGCGTGATAGATATGGCAACTATGGCTTGAATACCAACACTATCAAGCCGTACCGCCCACCGTAACGCCGTCGATACGCAAGGTAGGCTGACCGACACCAACTGGCACGCTCTGCCCTTCTTTGCCGCAAACACCGACGCCACTATCGAGGCTCATGTCGTTACCTATCATCGACACACGATTCAATACATCAGGACCGTTACCGATCAGGGTTGCGCCTTTGACCGGATACGTTACCTTGCCGTTTTCAATCATGTAGGCTTCGCTCGCCGAGAAGACGAACTTGCCGTTAGTGATATCGACCTGACCACCGCCGAAGTTCACTGCATACAAACCGTTCTTTACCGAAGCCAGGATTTCTGCCGGATCCTTGTCGCCACCGAGCATATAAGTATTGGTCATGCGCGGCATAGGCAAGTGCGCAAACGATTCACGGCGTGCGTTACCAGTGACCGGCATCTTCATCAGACGCGCATTCATTGTGTCTTGAATATAGCCTTTCAGAATGCCGTCTTCGATCAGCGTCGTGCATTGCGTCGGATTGCCTTCATCATCGATGTTCAGCGAACCGCGACGATCTGCAATGGTACCGTCATCAACCACGGTCACGCCTTTGGCAGCAACGCGTTCACCGATACGACCAGAGAATGCGCTGGAACCTTTGCGATTGAAGTCGCCTTCCAAGCCGTGGCCGATTGCTTCATGCAGTAACACACCTGGCCAACCAGGTCCGAGTACAACGGTCATCGGACCGGCAGGAGCTGGACGCGCTTCAAGATTGACAAGTGCTGACGCAACTGCTTCGCTCGCATATTTTTCCAGCAACTCATCGCTGAAATAACCATAGCTATAGCGACCACCGCCACCGCTGGAACCCATTTCGCGACGGCCGTTTTGTTCAGCGATCACTGTGATTGATACACGGACCAGTGGACGAATGTCAGCCGCCAACACGCCGTCGCTACGAACTACGAGGACAACATCGTATTCACCAGCGAGGCCAGCCATCACTTGCACGACGCGCGGATCCTTTGCGCGTGCGATGCGTTCTATCTTTTCCAGCAATTTTACTTTTTCAGTTGCGTCCAGAGAAGTCAGTGGATCGTTAGGCAAATACAAATCACGGCCGCCCACTTGTTGTATCGCTGAAGCGACTTTAATCTTGCCTGCGCCTTGACGCGCAATCGTGCGTGTCGCCAATGCGGCTTCAGTCAGTGCACGTTCAGAAATTTCATCCGAATACGAGAAGGCTGTCTTATCGCCCGATACTGCACGCACGCCGACACCTTGGTCGATAGAGAAGCTACCGGTCTTGACGATGCCTTCTTCCAGACTCCAGCCTTCACTCTTGGTGAATTGAAAATACAAATCTGCGTAGTCGACGCGATGCGTGAACATCGTGCCCAGTGTTTTGATCAGGATGGATTCATCCAGGCCAAAAGGTGTCAACAACACATCACGGGCGACGGCTAGCGTTTTAAGATTTGGTTCAAATGGAGTCATTGTGTCTTTGCCATTCACGCTTCACGCGCGAAGAAAATTGATTCGAATTAATGCTGATAAGCGAATTGTAGAGCATATGACCGTAATACCCTGCATGTACTGCTACTGGCACTACAACTTGCGATGTTTCAATGCAGGAAGATTTTCCCGGATACCTGATAAATAATGGGGTTCAATATCCCCAATTACAAGCCCCTCGCCCTCTGCCAGCACGGTTTTAACCTCGCCCCAAGGGTCGATCAACATGCTGTGGCCCCAGGTCGTGCGGCCATTTTGATGCCGTCCGCCCTGCGCTGCCGCCAGCACATAGCACTGGTTTTCAATTGCACGGGCGCGCAGCAGGATTTCCCAGTGCGCCTTGCCGGTTGTATAAGTAAATGCTGCCGGCACCACGATCAAGGTGCAATCGCCCATCGCGCGATATAACTCGGGAAAGCGCAAGTCATAACAAACCGACAATCCTACTTTGCCGAACGGCGCATCGAAAGTCGTAACGTCATTGCCATGCACGATGGTACGCGCTTCGTCATACGATTCTTCACCCCGGCTAAAGCTGAACAAATGAATCTTGTCATAGCGCTTCACACGTTCACCGGCCGGGTTGTACACCATCATCGTGTTCAACACCTTTTCAGCCACAGGCGCAGCCATCGGCAAGGTTCCGCCGATTAACCAAATTTGATGTTCACGTGCCGTGTCTGCCATGAAGGATTGAATCGGACCGACATCGATCTGCTCTGCCAGACCAACCTTGTCATTCTCGTTCATGCCCATGACTGCCCAGTACTCAGGCAGCAGCACCAAATTCGCACCTTGTCGTGCCGCATCTGCAATCAAACGCTTTGCTGTCGCAATATTTTCTTGCACCGATGGTGTGGATACCATTTGTATAGCTGCGACGCGGGAGAGAGAACTTGTCATGACTCAACCTTCTGCTGGAATTGTTTTTCTACTTGAACCCGGCTGCGTTGGAGTTGGTTCAGCTTTATGTTCAACCTTGACGACATTCGGATCTTTCCATGGCCCGGTAATCGCATATTCAAAAGTAAATGCGCGCATCAAAGGTTCGCGCAAAAAGAGTTGCGCCAGGAAAGTACCGGCACCGATGACGGGATTGATGGCAAGCGCATACGCAACCGATGCAGCTCCTGCATTAATTTCAGGAATCACGACTACGCGTAAATTCTGCGACTCCTTGGCGATATCAGCCGAACCATCGATCAACACCGTGGCACTCACACCGCGCATTTTGAAGTTATCCGTCGTTGCGACACCGTTCGCAATACGCGCACTACCGGTAATGCCATCAAAGGCAAAACCTTCTGAAAACACATCGCGGAAATCCAGCGTCAAGCGACGCGGTATCGATTGCAAACTCAATACACCCAGCAATTTTGCTGCGCCCGGATCGACCTTCAGGAATTGCCCGGACTCCATATTCAGATTGATATTACCGGACAGACTAGGGATATCGAGAGAGAACGGCAAACCCTTCCAGCTGATATCACCATCCATCTTGCCCTTGCCACCACGTATCACATCGGTAAAGCCGAAACGATTGAGCAAACTACCGGCATTGTTAATATTCAAGGAGTAGTCCAAGCTGGAGGTATTGCCGCTCTTCTTCGCCAGCCAGCTGCCACTCGCCTTCAGTGTTGCATCAACATTGGTCAGCGCCAGATTTCTGATACGCCATTCCCGCCCTTCTGTTGCACGCAC
This sequence comes from Herminiimonas sp. GW821-FHT09C12, assembly GCF_059416385.1. Taxonomy (NCBI): domain Bacteria; kingdom Pseudomonadati; phylum Pseudomonadota; class Betaproteobacteria; order Burkholderiales; family Oxalobacteraceae; genus Herminiimonas; species Herminiimonas sp. GW821-FHT09C12. The sequence goes on along the minus strand of NZ_JBWKPC010000002.1, from coordinate 72,332 downwards.
ATAATGAGCAAGCAATTCAAGACGACCGAGTTTTTTACCCATCAATTCGAAATTCTCGGCAACCACATCTAACGCCGGCATCTCCGTCGCCGTATCCACGTCGTCGAGCAAATTCTTGACATCCGTGCTCGCTGTTTTAGGGACGCTCAGCGAAGAAAGTCGCGCCGTCACTTTGCCCAAACCACGTCCTGAAGAAGACTCTATCCATGTCAGATAGCCCGACATCTGCGCGGCATCGACGTTCGCCTGCCATGTACCCTTGTCATGCGAAGCACCAACCACTACATCATCGAATTTCTTGTCCATCAAATACATCTCGGTGGCACGTGCGGCGATCACATTCGGCTCGACGTATTGCGCCATATTGAGTGCATCCAGCGGATCGCCAGCCACTTTCTTTTGTGTAGTCGTTGTTGTTGGCGACGACATCAATGCAATCCAGTTATCGACATTCAGCGTACGCATGTTCACACTCACCATCAAACCGCTATCGGGTATCGGTGCCGGTGTATTGACGCCTATCCCGCCGTACAAGACGCGCCAGTTTGCAGCAGGGTCGGTCGCACTTTTCTCCCGTACATAACTACCAGTGATGGCAGATCCCAGCGATATCTTGATCGCATCGCGCATGGTCGTTGCATTGACAGACAATCCCGTCTGTTCAAATTTGAGCGGCATTGCATCCTTGGCAGCCTTGTTCAAAGGTGCAGGGAAATCGAGACCCAAGCCACGCAAATTGGATTCCACCACCACATCGGCATGCTTGTTCTTGACGGCTATCGTTGCACCGAAACGCGTACTGCCGGTAATTTTATCGGCCAGCTTCTGCATCGCCGGCGATGGATAATTCTTGCGCAAACCCGCAGCCGTCATGGTGCCGTCGGCCTTGATCAGAATATTGCCGTCTTTTTGCGTACCGCCACCAACCGTCAACGGGCCACCGAGGAAAGTGGATTTGATGCCGTTCAGCGTCAAACCTTTTTCATTGAATTCCAGTTGCCCTGTCACTCCAGACATCAGCGGGATCGCATTTTGCAAAGTCACATTATTGTTGGCGAATTTCAATACGCCCTGCACCTTAGCATCGATCAATCGATTCAAGGGCAACTGCAATTTCAAACCCAGCGTGCCGTTCCCCGTTGCCTTGGTTTCATCGGTGAAATGATCAATCCAGGTTGCAACCGGACTATCCACCGTGTACTTCACCAAATTCTGTAACGTCCCTGCCGCACTGCCATCAATTTCCAGCATAGGATCGTCGGCCAATAAATCGGGAATAACCGCTTTCACATTCGATACGTCTACACCATTCGTCTTGCCGCTTTCACCCTTGATTTCCATGCGGGTGCGATCGAACTGTATCGTGCCTTTGACTTTCTCCAGCAGTGGCCACATCGGTGACTTGCCATCCTTGGCGAACAAATCAGGAGCATAGTTCAAGCCACCATCATCGATCTTGCCGCCAAAGGTAAACTCACCTTTCGGCTTCTCGCTAGGTTTGCTTGTATGGAAGGGGAAGTACGCAAGATCGCCCTTGAGCTTGATACTGCCATCGCGCAAGGTACCGGCAATCAATGCATGCGCCAGCCAGTTGCGGAAGTCGGCATTCATGCCCATAGGCAAATAATTGCCGACCTTATTCAACTCCAGCCCGGACACACTACCTGTCATGTCTATCGTGCCCAAGGCACGGCCCGGCTGCTTATGCAAAGGCATCAAATGTGTGCCGGACAAGGATGCAGTCAAACCCTGCTTCGCAAAATTCAGATTTTTAACGGTCAACAGCAATTGATCATTTTTCTGGAAGGCCCACTGCGCGTCCATATTGAAGGTGTCAAACGCAACATCCGGATCGGCAAAATACGCCGGCAACTCCAGCTTGAGTTGATCCGATGCCAGCACAAAAGAACCACCTTGATTATTGGCGTCGATACGCCCTGACAAATTCTCGAATCCAGGAATCGCCGGCACAGCAGCCTGCGCAGGTAGTTTTCCACTTGCAGGACGAGCAGAACGCGCCGCCTGTGCATTCATGGACAATTTCAGGAAATCGCCCTTGAGCTTGTAAGACACAATCTCTGGATAAGTGCCCTGCCATTGCGCCGAAAAATTCTTCAATTGGCCGCGCGGCGCAAAGTCATTCAGCAAACGTAATTGATCCGCCGGTAGAGGCAAGCGACCGACAAAGTTTGCCAGCGTCTGCAAATCAAGTAATTTGGCTTGTACTTCCGTGTGTTCTGGGACGCCTTTTTTGGCAGGTACATAACGCTCGCTGAGCGTGGTTTTTGGCAAGACCAAACCATCACGTGTCTGCAAGGAAAAATCGACCAGCGAAATTGCATGCCCCTGCGTGCCGAAAGCCAGCGCGCTATTACGCGGACCTGCATCCAAAGGTTCGCTCACCGAAATACGTCCGTTAGCCGTCGTCAATTCCAGCGGTGCCAAATCCTTGCGCAGTTGCACAGCGACATCCGACAAGCTCACATCGGCAGTCAGATCAGCAACCCGCGCATGATCAAATGCCAGCCAGGCACGTACCGATCCTTTCGCCTGCTGCAAATCGAATGGGAAATCGATATAGGTTTTCCACGCGGCCAGATCGGTATCACGCAGATCAGCATACAAGGTACCGGTCCAACGCGCTGCGTCAGATATTCTTTGTGAAAAATAGGGGTGATCAAATGTAGCGCGCAGATCCAGCGGCGCAGCTATCGTACTTGGCGGCGTTGCTTTCAATGCAAATTGATGACGACGTCCTGCGTTATGCAATACGGCGTCTACGTGACTGAGCACCAGCTCCGGTGCCTGACGCAGATTATCTTTCCAACTCAGTTGCCCATCAGTAATTCTGATTTCTTCTTGTGACAAGATCCAGTTGGCCGCCTTGCCATCACTTTCTTTTTTCAGATCAAGGAGTAATCCTGCGACATAAAAGTTACCGTTGGCATCGCGCTCGATATCCATATCCGGCTTATCGATCTCCAGACTGTACAAGCGCAGATCAGCAACCAACACTGACCACCACGACACGGTCGCCGACACTTTAGGCAAACGCAATGCAGGCTGCCCGTCAGGTCCATAGATCGCTACATTGTCGAGCGCCAGATACGGCCGCAAGCCGTGCCATGATGCCGCGATGGCACCGATAGTGACAGGACGCCCTATTGCCTTGGTCGCCACATTCTCAACATCAACCCGATAGTTGGAAATCTGCGGCAACACGACATAACGCAGGGTAAGGAATAAGGCGCAGAAAATGAAATACGCCACCACCAGCAACTTGCCGAGCCAGCACAAGGCGTGGAAACTGACTTCATTAGCGTAACGAAGCGATTCTTTAATCGAACGCCAGCACATCCGCAGCCGGTCGGCTGCTTGAGTCTGGTGAGGTTGGCGTTGATCTGTAGGCATCAATCAAAAAAGTTGGTAAGTCGACTTCGCGTAGAATAAAACAGCCGGCAAGCAATAAAATGACCAGAGCCGACAACAGCGCGGACTTACACCGCAATCATCAAGAACCCCTAGGATACTCTCTCCAAGCCCGTGACGAACATACCTTTGACCCAAGTTGCTGCATCCCGGTTCTATACCCGATGGATTAACGCGGATGATACCCGCGCACAAAAGGTAGCCGAAGTCGGCAAATTATCCCTGAACCCTGACGTTTTCGCTCGGATTTTACAAAACGAAACAGATAGCGGCGTTCCCTTGCCGGCAGCGATGCGGCGTTTACGTAATTTGGTGATAGCCACCCTGATCCGGCGCGACCTCAGCGGCCAGGCCGATCTGGCGGAAGTAGTCGATACCATGACCGCCTTTGGCGACTTCGCCGTGCAGACGCATCTGACAGCAGTCATGGCTGAGCAGATCGCCATTCACGGCACGCCTATAGGCGCAGAATCAGGCGCACCGCAGGAAATGATCGTGCTTGGCATGGGCAAACTGGGCGGTGGTGAATTGAATGTCTCCTCCGATATCGACCTGATTTTTGTCTACCCGGAAGATGGCGAAACTGTCGTCACTACGCCAGAACAGCGCCAACTATCCAATCATGAATTCTTCACACGCCTCGGCAAGAAGCTGATCGCCGCCCTGTCGGAAATTACCGAAGACGGCTTCAGCTTCCGCGTCGACATGGCTTTGCGCCCCAACGGCGCATCCGGTCCGCTGGCAGCCAGCTTCAATATGGTAGAGGAATACCTGATTGTGCAAGGTCGCGAGTGGGAGCGCTATGCCTGGGTCAAGGCGCGCGCGCTGACGGGTAATCCTGCCGACATTGAAGCGCTGGATAAGATCGTCCGCCCCTTTGTCTACCGTCGTTATCTGGATTACGGCTCCATTGATGCAATCCGCAATATGCATGCTCAAATCCGCGCCGAAGTCACACGGCAGGAAGCACGGCACCCGGATCGCAGCAACAACGTCAAGCTGGGACGCGGCGGCATACGCGAAATCGAATTCCTGGCGCAGGTATTCCAGTTGATACGCGGTGGCCGTGACGCGGCCCTGCGCGATCGCTCAACGCGTCGCACCCTGCACACGCTAGCGGAAAAACAGTTATTCAAACCTGAAGTGGTCGAGCAATTGCTACACGCCTACACCTTCCTGCGCAATCTGGAACACCGGCTGCAATACCTCGACGATGCACAAACCCATACCCTGCCGGCGAATGAGGCAGATCGCCTGATCGTTGCACAGATGATGGGTTATAACGATGTCGCATCGTTGTTGGCGGCACTGGAAGAACAACGCAAACTGGTCGCCACGCAGTTCGATGAAATCTTCAGCGACAAGACCAGCGATAACGCCAACGATGAAAACGTCGATGCAGAACTGAGCGCAGTATTGAGCGACTCCGATAATGCAGAAGCAATTGAAACCTATCTGACCAGCCTGTCCTTCGATCACGCAGCAGATGGCGCCAAACGTCTGCTGGCAACCTGGCACTCACCACGTTTGCAATCCTTGCCGGAAGCCAGCCGCAACAAACTGGTCGCACTGGTCAACGCATCCTTGCCCATCATTGCGAAAGTCACGGAAACCCGCTCCGTTGCCTTGAATCGTCTGCTGAATTTCTTTGAAGCAATCGCGCGTCGCGCAGCCTATCTGGCGCTATTGACCGAATATCCGCATGCATTGGAACGCGTCATCCGCATGATTGCCGCCAGCGATTGGGCCGCGCAGTATTTAACGCGTCACCCTATCTTGCTCGACGAATTACTCGACGATAGAACATTGAAAGCCGCTCCCGACTGGAATGCATTCGCGCTCGACTGCCGCGCTCGACTGGATGAAACACCGGGCGATACCGAACGGCAGATGGATGTCCTGCGCGAAATGCATCACGCGCAATTGATACGTCTATTGGCACAGGATCTGGTCGGTGACTTGAGCGTAGAACGCCTGGCGGATCACTTAACCGAATTGGCTGATCGTCTGGTTGCAGAGACCATACACGCGATCTGGAAAATGCTGCCTAACCGGCATCGCGAAGAACCGAAATTTTCGGTCATTGCATATGGCAAGCTCGGCGGTAAAGAACTGGGCTATGCGTCTGATCTTGATGTCATCTTCCTCTACGATGATGACGATCAGGATGCACCCGCCCTGTACGCCAAACTGGCGCAGCGCTTCATCACATGGATGACTGCGCACACGCCGGCAGGAATTTTATTCGACGTGGATATTGCCTTGCGACCGGACGGCGCCAGCGGCTTGCTGGTATCGACCGTTTCTTCCTTCGAAAAATATCAAACCAACTCGGCATGGCCATGGGAACATCAAGCGCTCACCAGAGCACGCTTCTGCGCTGGCGATAGTGACATCGGCGCGCGTTTCGAAGCGATTCGCATCAATGTTTTACGACAAGCACGCGATCCGGTGAAGTTGAAAAAAGACGTGCTGGAAATGCGCAAGAAGCTGCATGATGCGCATCCCAATCGCACCGACCTGTTCGACCTCAAACACGATGATGGCGGCATGATCGATATCGAATTCATGGTGCAATTTTTGGTGCTGCGCGACTCGGCACAACATGCAGGTTTGACTGGCGATATCGGCAATATTGCGCTGTTGAAACTGTGCGGAGAATTGGGCTTGATCGATACAACGTTGGCAGGAAAAGTGGCCGACGCTTATCGTGTCTTCCGCAAGTTACAGCATCAGGTCCGCTTGCAAGGTGCGGAGCGGGCGCGCGTAGACCAGGAACGTGTTGCCAAAGAAATTGCTGCGGTGACGGCTTTGTGGAATGCCATATTCGCGTAAATAGATGCCTGTCACTTTGCAAAGCCCATAAAAAAAACGCCCCGAATCCGGGGCGTTTTTCATGAAGCATACAAGTAATTACTTGGCAGTCATCAATGCAACTGTCGTGTCCAGCATACGGTTGGAGAAACCCCACTCGTTGTCGTACCACGACGAGACTTTTACCAAACGACCCGAGACCTTGGTCAAGGTCGCATCGAAATTGCTCGATGCTGGATTGTGGTTGAAATCGACCGAAACCAGTGGTTCGGTTTGATAGGTCAAGATACCTTTCAACGCGCCTTCTGTCGCGGCCTTCATGATCGCGTTGACTTCTTCAACGGTCGTATCACGTGCTGCGATGAAAGACAGATCAACGATGGAAACATTGATCGTTGGAACACGGATCGAATAACCATCCAGACGACCGTTCAGTTCCGGCAAGACCAGGCCAACTGCGGCAGCAGCGCCGGTTTTGGTCGGGATCATCGATTGCGTAGCCGAACGTGCACGACGCAAGTCTTCATGCATCACATCGGTCAATACTTGATCGTTGGTATAAGCGTGCACTGTTGTCATCAAGCCGTTAACCAGACCGATGGTGTCGTTCAATGGTTTAACCAGTGGTGCCAGACAGTTGGTGGTGCACGATGCGTTCGAGATCACGGTGTCAGTCGATTTCAACACGCCGTGGTTGACGCCGAACACGATGGTCGCGTCCACATCTTTGCCGCCTGGTGCGGAGATGATGACTTTCTTGGCGCCGCCCTTCAAGTGAGCCGATGCTTTTTCCTTGGTGGTGAAGAAGCCTGTGCATTCCAGCACTACGTCTACATTCAACTCACCCCAGCCGATTTGCGCTGGATCACGTTGTGCGAAGACGCGAATCTTGTCGCCATTGACGATCATGTAATCGCCGTCAACTTCAACGGTGCCTGGGAACTTGCCATGTGTCGTGTCGTAACGGGTCAAATGCGCATTCGATTGAGCGTTGCCCAGATCGTTGATGGCAACGATTTGAATGTCATTCTTTTTGCCGCCTTCGTAATGTGCACGAAGGATGTTGCGGCCGATGCGGCCGTAGCCGTTAATTGCGACGCGGATGGTCATCTTTTTCTCCAGAAAAAATTCAACATCAAGTATAAAAAATTATTCAGCGCATGCCTGCTGCAATGCAGCCAGATCACGCCAGCCGTAACCGGTTTCCATCAAATCCAGGCCGTCCCATGTGAACGGCTGTTCGATTAAAAGTTCAGCGCCGAGTTGCTCATAAAACTGACGCGCAACCTGATTGCCGGCAATGACCCACACCAGCAAACCTGTCGCACCTTGTTTTTGCAATGCCTCTGCAATCAAGGCCAGCAAGCGACGACCTACGCCGCCACGCTGTGCAATCGGCTTGAGATAGATAGCCGTCAATTCAGCATTCAACTCAAACTTCTCCGGCATCAACAACATGCCTGCAGCAAAGCCGACCAACTCAGTACCCGCTTCTGCCACGAAAATCGAGATCGTCGGCAAATCGGCCAGCAATACCTGCGACCACATCGCCGCACTTTCTTCCGCACGCATGCTGTCCAGATAAGCATCCGGCATCACACCGCGATACGTCGTGCGCCAGCTATCTACACGCAAGGCGGCGATCGCCTCGGCATCGTTGGCTGTCGCACGGCGGAAAGTGATCTCGGTCACGCCAGCGTCTTTTTAACAGCAGCGATAACGTTTTCGACGGTGAAGCCGAAATGCTTGAACAACACGCCAGCTGGTGCTGATTCGCCAAAGGTATCGATACCAATGACGCCACCTTCAAGGCCTACATATTTGTACCAGAAGCTGGTCACGCCGGCTTCAATCGCCACGCGTGGCACGTCTTTGGTCAGGACGCTAGCTTTGTAAGCTGCATCTTGACGATCGTAGACATCAGTCGATGGCATCGAGACGATACGTACTGCGACACCGTGCTTGGCCAATTCATCGGCTGCTTTGGTTGCCAGTTCGATTTCGGAACCGGTCGCGATCAGGATTGCTTTGACGTTTTCAGCATCACGCAAAACATAGCCACCGCGTTTGATGTTGGCGATTTGTTCTGCAGTACGTTCCTGGAATGGCAAGTTCTGACGCGAGAAAATCAGTGTGGTCGGGCCATCATGGCGCTTGACCGCTTGCTCCCACGCCACGGCAGATTCCACCGTATCGCATGGACGCCAGTTATCCAGATTAGGGATCAGACGCAAGCTGGAAACGTGTTCTATCGATTGATGAGTCGGGCCATCTTCGCCCAGACCGATCGAATCATGTGTGAATACAAAGATGGAGCGCAACTTCATCAATGCAGCCATGCGCAATGCATTGCGGCTGTAATCGGAGAAAGTCAGGAAGGTCGCGCCGAACGGGATGTAACCACCGTGCAAAGCGATACCGTTCATGATTGCGCTCATGCCGAATTCACGCACACCGTAGTTGATGTGGTTACCGGCTTGATCAGCACGAACTGCCACGCATTCTTTCCAGTTGGTCAGGTTCGAACCGGTCAAATCGGCCGAACCACCAAGGAATTCCGGCAATACTGGTGCCAGTGCCTGGATCGCGTTTTGGCTCGCCTTGCGAGTTGCGATGGTTTCTTTTTTCTCTACGCAAGTAGCGATGTAGGCTTCGACTGCCTTGTTCAAGTCACCCGGCAATTCACCTGCCATGCGACGAGCCAATTCAGCTGCTTCTTTAGGGAATTTTTCGCCGTACGACTTCAGCAGCGCATCCCAGTTGGATTCCAGCGCTAGACCTTTTTCTTTGGCATCCCATGCCGCGTAGACATCAGCCGGCATTTCGAATGGAGGATAAGTCCAGCCCATCGCTTCGCGGGTGGCGGCAATTTCCTTGTCGCCCAAAGCCGCGCCGTGCACATTGTGTGTGCCTTCCATATTCGGCGAACCTTTACCGATGACGGTACGGCAGCAGATCAGGGTTGGTTTGTCGGACGATTTGGCTTGCTTGATTGCTGCATCGACTGCACTGACGTCGTGGCCATCAACTGCACGGATAACATTCCAGCCGTAGGACTCAAAACGCTTCGGTGTGTCGTCGGTGAACCAGCCTTCAACGTGGCCGTCGATCGAGATACCGTTATCGTCGTACAAAGCGATCAGCTTAGGCAGGCGCAAAGTGCCGGCCAGCGAACATGCTTCATGCGAAATGCCTTCCATCAGGCAACCGTCGCCGAGGAAAACGTAAGTGTGGTGGTTGACGACTTCAAAACCCGGGCGATTGAATTCAGCCGCGAGCAATTTTTCAGCCAATGCCATACCGACTGCATTGGTCAAACCTTGTCCGAGCGGGCCGGTCGTGGTTTCAATACCTGGTGTGATGTCGACTTCCGGATGACCTGGTGTCTTGGAATGCATTTGACGGAAATTGCGCAGCTCATCCATCGACAAGTCGTAACCTGTCAGATGCAGCAATGCATAGTGCAACATCGAACCATGTCCGTTCGACAATACAAAGCGATCACGGTTGACCCATTTTGGATTGGCTGGATTGTGCGAATAGTGATTTGTCCACAAAGCGACGGCAATATCTGCCATCCCCATCGGCATGCCGGGGTGACCGGAATTGGCCTTTTGTACTGCATCCATTGCCAGCGCACGGATTGCGTTGGCCATTTTGGTAGTCGGGAGCGTGGAAGTCATGTGATTTGTGTAGATGGCGAGTCGAATGGAATAGAATCAAATGCTGCATACATGCAAACAAAAAAACTCTTTGCTGCGAAGCCGCATATTTTACCAGAGTGGCGCCATCAGACTAAAATCGAATTCCAGCGATTCCTTTTAATTAATACCCGCAGCACCTTAACTTGCCGCAAAACAATGTCGAATAGACAAGTAACGGACCACAGATGCCTCGTTTTTATTGCCCACAGCCGTTTGCCATTGGCGCAGTCGTCGCCTTGCCCGACCATGTTGCACACCACATTCAGGTCGTGCGTTTAAGCGCGGGCGACAACATCACGCTGTTTAATGGCGAAGGCGGCGAATACACTGCCACCATCGCCACCATAGAAAAAAAACGTGCTACCGCAGAAATCAAGATTTTCACTCCACGCGAAGTGGAACTGCCTTACGCCGTCACCGTAGCGCAAGCCTTGCCTGAAGCATCCAAGATGGACTGGATCATAGAAAAAGCGGTTGAACTGGGCGTGCACTCGATACAACCGCTGGCTACACAGCGTTGTGTAGTGCGCCTGTCGGCAGAACGTGCTGCCAAAAAGATGCAGCATTGGCAAGGCGTGATCGTCGCTGCATCCGAGCAAAGCGGACGTAATCGTCTGACCGCACTGGCCGAACCTGTCGATTTCAATCAGTGGGTACAGCAAAAGGATTTACACGTACGCATCATGCTCAGCCCGCGTGCCGAGCAATCTCTATCCGACTGGGCGCGTCATCATCCGCCGCAATCGGTCGCTCTGATGATAGGTCCGGAAGGCGGCTTTACCGACAAGGAAGAGGATCTGGCGCTTGCGCAAGGTGCCTTGATGCTATCGATGGGACCACGCGTCTTGCGCACGGAAACGGCGGGATTATCGGCATTGGCAGCGCTCAATGCGATTTGGGGCGCGATGTAGCAAGAACGTATTGCAGCTCTGACATCCCCTTCATCAAGCCATCTTGATAACAAAATCTGCTTACCAGAGTCCATTCAGCGATCTTAGTCGCAGGGAAACTGGTCGAAAGCATTTATAATTCAAGGTTTTGCGACAGTTTCTCTTACTCATTCCATGAAGGTATTTCGCGGACTTCCCAATGCTGCTTCCCGTGCGCCGTGCGCGCTGGCGATCGGCAATTTCGACGGTGTGCATCGTGGCCATCAGGCGCTGCTGGCACGCCTGCGCGAAGTCGCGTCGCAAATGGGGCTGGAATCGGCCGTCATGACTTTCGAGCCGCATCCGCGTGAATTCTTTGCCACGCGTGCCGGCGATCCATCCAAGGCACCGACTCGCATTGCCAGCTTGCGCGACAAATTGCAGTCTCTGTCCAAAGCCGGCGTTGATCGCGTCATCGTCGAACACTTCAATGCGCACTTCGCTTCGCTGTCGCCGCAAGAATTTGTTGAAAAAATCCTGGTGCAAGGCTTGCACGTTAAATGGCTGATCGTCGGCGATGACTTTTGCTACGGCGCCAAACGCGCCGGCAATGTCGCCACGCTGATCGAAGCTGGCAAGCAATACGGCTTCCACGTGGAGTCACAACCTACGGTCACCAGCAGCGGCACCCGCATCTCCTCATCGGCAGTGCGCGAAGCTTTGCTGCATGGCGACTTTACCCGCGCTGAAGAATTGCTCGGCCATCCTTATGCGATGTCCGGCCATGTCATCCATGGCAAGAAATTGGGACGCACTATCGGTTTCCCGACGCTGAATGTACGCGTCGCGCACAAACATCCTGCTCTGTCCGGTATATATATAGTGCAAGTGCACGGTCTGGATGAACACCCCTTGCCTGGCGTCGCCAGCATAGGCGTGCGCCCGACGGTGGACGACAGCGGCCGCGTGCTGCTGGAAACACATTTATTCGACTACTCGCAACAATGCTACGGTCGCCTGATACGCGTGGAATTCTTGAAGAAGCTGCGCGACGAAGAAAAATATATAGACCTGCCAACACTAACCGCCGCCATTGCGCGTGATGCTGTGCAGGCACGTACCTATTTCAAGCAATTGACCGACGCGGCAACTTCCGCGACCGACCGAATTTGACGATGGCCCGCTGAAGTATCACGACCGTTGTTTCACCGACCACCCTCGAAAAAATATTATGTCCGACAATCAAAACAAACCTGGCAAGCCGGCCGCAAAGCCGCAAAGCAAGTATCCGGTCAATATGACCGATACACCATTCCCTATGCGCGGCGATCTCGCCAAGCGCGAGCCGCAATGGGTCAAGCAATGGCAGGATCAAAAGGTTTACGAAAAAATTCGCAAGGCTTCCAAAGGTCGCCCGAAGTTCATCTTGCATGACGGCCCACCGTATGCCAATGGCGATATTCACCTCGGTCATGCCGTCAACAAAATACTGAAAGACATGATCGTCAAGACACGTCAGTTCGACGGCTTTGACGCACCTTATGTACCGGGCTGGGATTGCCACGGCATGCCGATTGAAATCCAGATCGAAAAACAATTCGGCAAGAACCTGCCAACCGCTGAAGTCTTGTCCAAGGCGCGCACTTACGCGAATGAACAAGTCGAACGCCAAAAGAAAGACTTCATCCGTCTCGGCGTCCTCGGCCAATGGGACAAGCCATACAAGACCATGGACTTCGGCAATGAAGCCGATGAGTTGCGCGCACTCGGCAGCCTGATGGAAAAAGGTTATGTCTACCGCGGCCTGAAACCAGTTAACTGGTGTTTCGATTGCGGCTCGGCACTGGCTGAAGCGGAAGTTGAATATCAGGACAAGCGCGACCCTGCAATCGACGTCGGCTTCCCGTTTGCAGAACCGGAAAAAGTAGCGAAAGCGTTTGGACTGGCAAAGCTGCCGACCGATAAAGGTTACGCCATTATCTGGACCACGACACCGTGGACCATCCCAGCCAACCAGGCTTTGAACGTACATCCGGAATTCACCTACGCGTTGGTACAAACCGAGCGCAATGGCGAAACTATCCTTGTGATCCTTGCCGCTGATCTGGTAGAAGCGACGCTGCAACGTTACGGCATGACAGGTACTGTCATCGCAACCTGCGTCGGTGAAGCACTGGCCATGATCAAGTTCAAGCATCCGTTTGCAGATGTTGATCCGGGCTACAACCGTTTGTCGCCTATTTATCCTGGCACTTACGTTACAGCCGATAGTGGCACCGGTATCGTGCACTCGGCACCTGCCTACGGTATCGAAGATTTTATTTCCTGCAAATCGCACGGCATGCGCGACGATGAAATCATCGCGCCGGTCATGGGCGATGGTAAATACGCATCGTGGTTGCCTTTGTTTGGCGGCCTGACGATCTGGGAAGCATCGAAACCTATTTGCGCCAAGCTGGATGAAGTCGGCTCGCTGTTCAAACTGGTGATGTTCGACCACAGCTATATGCATTGCTGGCGTCATAAGACTCCTATCATCTACCGTGCCACTTCGCAGTGGTTTGCCGGTATGGATGTGATGCCGAAGAACCAGGGCGCAACCCTGCGTGAAACCGCATTGCAGGCAATTGAAGAAACTGAATTTTTCCCTAGCTGGGGCAAGGCGCGCCTGCACGGCATGATCGCGAATCGTCCTGATTGGACTTTGTCGCGCCAGCGCCAATGGGGCGTGCCTATGGCTTTCTTTGTACATAAAGAAACCGGCGACCTGCATCCGCGTACGCCAGAGCTGTTGGAGCAAATTGCACAACGTGTCGAAAAAGAAGGCATAGAGGCATGGCTGACACTGGATGCTAAAGAGTTGCTCGGTGCTGATGCTGATATGTATCTGAAGAACAAAGACACGCTGGACGTCTGGTTCGATTCCGGCTGCACGCATCAAACCGTCTTGCGCGGTTCGCACAAGGAAGAACTGGCCTTCCCGGCTGATCTCTACCTCGAAGGTTCGGATCAGCATCGCGGCTGGTTCCATTCCTCGCTGCTAACTTCGTCGATGATGAATGGTCGCGCACCGTACAAGGCATTGCTGACGCACGGCTTCACGGTCGATGGCGAAGGCAAGAAGATGTCGAAGTCGCTGGGCAACACGCTGGCACCGCAAAAGATTTCCGACACACTGGGTGCCGACATCCTGCGCCTGTGGATCGCATCCACCGATTACTCCGGCGAATTGTCGATCTCGGATGAAATCCTGAAGCGCGTGACAGAAAGCTATCGCCGCATCCGCAACACCGTGCGCTTCCTGCTGTCGAACACAACAGATTTCGATGCAAGCAAAGATTTGGTGCCAGTCGCCGACATGCTGGAAATCGATCGCTATGCAGTCGCGCAGATGAATGCGATGCAAGCCGAGATCCTCGCGCATTACAAAGTCTACGAGTTCCATCCGGTGGTATCGAAACTGCAAATGTACTGCTCAGAAGATTTGGGCGGCTTCTACCTCGACATACTGAAGGATCGTCTGTACACCAGCGGCGTGACTTCGCATGCACGTCGTTCGGCACAAAGCGCGATCTGGCACATGACGCATTCCTTACTGCGCTTGATGGCACCGATTCTGTCCTTTACTGCGGAAGAAGCATGGACAGTATTCGCCAGCTCTGACATCAACACCGACGGCACCATCTTCACGCACACTTTCTATCAATTGCCGGAAGTGGCTGATGGTGCTGCATTGCTGGCCAAGTACACGCTGCTGCGCGAAGTGCGTAACGACGTCACCAAGCAACTGGAAGAAGTACGCGTCGCCGGCGGCATTGGTTCGTCGCTGCAAGCGGAAGTCGATCTGAAAGCCAGTGGCGACAAGTTTGCTGCACTCGCCAGCCTGGATGATGATTTGAAGTTCGTCTTGATCACATCGCAAGCCAGCGTCAGCAAGGTAGCAACTGCCGAAGAAGAATCAGTCGTCGTCACGCCATCCGCATATCAAAAATGCGAACGCTGCTGGCACTACCGTGCGGATGTAGGCACACATGCGGAACATGAAGGTTTGTGCGGCCGTTGTGTATCCAATCTGTTCGGCAAAGGCGAAGCACGTCGTTTTGCATAAACAAGTTTTACGCAAAACAACATCGTTCAAGCACCACCTCGCTCCGGCTGCAACCGGAGCGATTTTCATGACATTTAACAGGCAACCATAACAATGGCCACCAAGAAACATACTACTTATTCCTCACCCAGCAGCATCGTGCCATGGCTAGGTATAGCAACCATCGTGCTACTGATCGATCAAATTACCAAACTCACTATCCTGCGCCTGTTCTCCTATGGTGAATCGCACGCAGTCACCTCCTTCTTCAATCTGGTTCTGGTCTATAACAAGGGCGCTGCCTTCAGCTTCCTCGCATCAGAAACCGGCTGGCAACGTTACTTCTTCACCATCGTGGGCGTTGCTGCCTCGATCTTTATCATTTATTTGTTGAAAAAACATTCCGGTCAGCGCCTGTTCAGCTGGGCCTTGTCGCTGATACTTGGCGGCGCGATTGGCAATGTGATCGATCGTTTCTTGTACGGCCACGTCGTCGATTTTCTGGATGTACATGTAGCCGGCTGGCATTGGCCTGCTTTCAACGTCGCCGACAGTGCAATTTGCATAGGCGCCATCTTGTTCATCTATGATGAATTGCGCCGGGTTGGCAAATAAACCGGGAAATGCAGCTTCTCACTCCCAAGCTGATAAACTAGCCCGCACATCTTTCAGGAGTCCTCATGGATCTTGCTGGTAAAAAAATCGTACTGGGATTGACCGGTGGTGTTGCCTGCTACAAAGCAGCAGAATTAACACGCGCCCTGAGCAAGGCTGGTGCATCAGTGCAAGTTGTGATGACGAATGCTGCAACGCACTTCATCACGCCAGTGACGATGCAAGCCTTGTCCGGCAATCCGGTCGTCACCGATCAATGGGATGCTCGCGTGGCCAACAATATGCCGCACATCGATCTGACACGTGATGCCGATGCCATCGTGATTGCGCCCTGCTCCGCCGATTTCATTTTCAAGCTCGCGCATGGTGCATGCGACGATCTGCTGTCCACTCTATGCGTAGCACGTCCTGATACCTTGCCACTGCTCGTCGCACCAGCGATGAATGTAGAGATGTGGCAAAACCCGGCTACCAAACGCAACGTTGCGCAATTGAAAGCCGATCGTATCGCCGTGCTCGGCCCCGATGCCGGTGAGCAAGCCTGCGGCGAAACCGGTATGGGTCGCATGCTGGAACCAGAACAACTGCTGGAAGAAATCATTGCCGTATTTCAACCGAATCTATTGGTTGGTAAAAGCGTGATGATTACCGCCGGCCCGACCTTCGAACCTATTGATCCGGTACGTGGCATCACCAATCTGTCTTCCGGCAAAATGGGTTACGCGATTGCACGTGCTGCGCGTGAAGCCGGTGCCGACGTGACGCTGATTTCCGGCCCCACTGCATTGGCCACGCCGTATGGCGTACAACGCATCAATGTACAAACTGCAGAACAAATGCACGATGTCGTGATGTCGCGCGTCAGTGCACAAGATATCTTCATCGCCGTAGCTGCGGTAGCCGATTGGCGCGTCGCCAATGTCAGTGCACAGAAACTGAAGAAAAATGCTGCAGGCGAAGCACCATCGCTTGCCTTCGAACAAAACACCGATATCCTCGCCGCTGTTGCTGCTTTAAAGAAACGACCTTACTGCGTCGGCTTTGCAGCAGAATCAGAAAACTTGCTGGAATACGGCGAAGCCAAACGCAAGAAAAAGAATATTCCGCTGCTGGTCGGCAACATCGGTCATCAAACCTTCGGTCAGGATCAAAATGAATTGGTGCTGTTCGACGATAAAGGTCACACACCATTACCGCTGGCTGACAAGCAACAACTCGCGCGTCAACTCATCAATGAAATCGCACAACGTCTGAAGGCCTGATCGTTTATAACGACGGTATTCAGATCAATCTATCTCGACACTATTTCCATGAAAACAATCGAAGTAAAAATTCTCGACCCACGCATGAAAGAACAATTGCCTGCATACGCCACCACCGGTAGTGCAGGTCTCGACTTGCGCGCATGCATAGATGCGCCTATCGTCATCAAACCGGGCGAAACGCATCTGGTGCCAACCGGCCTGGCGATCCATATTGCCAATCCAGGTTACGCCGCGATGATTTTGCCGCGCAGCGGCATGGGTCACAAACACGGCATCGTTTTGGGGAACTTGGTCGGCTTGATCGACTCCGATTACCAGGGCCAATTGATGGTGTCGACATGGAATCGTGGTCAAACGGAATTCACGTTGAATCCGATGGAACGTCTGGCGCAATTGGTCATCGTCCCGGTCTTGCAAGTCGGCTTCAATGTCGTTGAAGAATTCGATACCAGCGAACGCGGTGTCGGCGGTTTCGGCAGCACCGGGAAGCACTAAATTTTAGGAGAATTTTTTATGCATGACCTGCTGCAACCTGTATTGAACCAAGTAAAGCGTCTATCACCTGCCAACGCAGCCTTATTTCCACTCGCTTTATTGCTGGCTGGTTGCAGCACAGTCTCGCTTGATACACCGACCACCCGTCCCGGCACTACTGCGCCCGTCACTGAATCTGCCCAAAAGCAAGCCTTGCGCAACATCACGACACAGCAAGATCGCCTGTATCGCGTCGCAGCACCACTGCTGGTCAGCAATGCGCCCTTGTGCAAAGGCAATGCGCGCAATCTGATCGGCTTCAGCGCAAAAACAAAATATTCATTCTCGGAAGATTATGTAGACGCAGCACAATCACTCGGCTTTGAAGACCGCTTGCAAGTCACCGGCGTATTGAACAACAGTGGCGCAGCACGTGCCGGCATCAAACGTGGCGACATTCTGAATAGCGTAGAAGACAAACCGATGCCGCAAGGCCCGAACGCCGAACGTCAGGCGGCAGCAATACTCGGGCCATTAGTCAGTTCCCGTTCTTCCGTCAAACTTGGCTTGATCCGTAGCGGCAACAATACAACCGTCACAGTGCCACTGACTCTGGCTTGCGGCTTTGGTATCGAGCTGGGCAATACCGATAATGTGAACGCCTACGCCGACAGTCGTCGCGTACTGGTGACACGCGGCATGTTGAATTTTGTCCGCAACGACAATGAGCTGGCTTACGTGCTGGCAAAAGAACTCGCGCACAATGCACTCGGTCATCCAGCACAACAAAGAATGAGCGCGACCGTGGGCGGCATTATCGACAATCTGATCCGCATCACACCAGATACCAGCGCGCTGGGCGGCACTGGTGGCGTCAAAGCCATGCCACAAGAATCGGATGCAGCAGCAGACCGACTCGCGCTCTACATGTTGACACGCGCTGGCTACAACATCGATGGTGCAAACAGTTTCTGGCAACGTCTGGCAAATCAATATCCAGCCAGCGTATCGAACAGCTATACAGCGATACATCCAGCTACCGCTTATCGTTTGTCAGCCATCGACAAAACTGTAGCCGAAATCAAGGCAAAGCAGGCAGCAAAAAAACCGTTGATGCCTTAACTCAGCTATTCGTATAAACAATAAAAAAGGAACGCTTTGCGTTCCTTTTTTATTGCGTCTCTCCGTCAATATTTTGACATCGCAGAATACCAGTTCCAACAATGTCAGAAGCGCTGTCGTATCGTTTCCACCAAAGCGCGTGCGGCGGCCGAGAGGTGGCTATTACGACGTGTAAAGAGAGCAACGGTATGCGTGACCGTCGGCGTCAGCGGAATCTGATGCAGCCCCGGCATTTCATCAACCAAATTCGCCGATAGTATCGTCGCCAGTGAGCTATTACGCACGGTTGCAAGTATCGGTTCTATCGCATTCATTTCCATTACGATGCGTGGCGTGATGCCATTCGCCAGCAGAATCGCATCGATCATTTTTCGCGAGTTGTATTCGTTCGACAGCATGATCAGTTCGTGCTCGTTCAATTTGCTCAGTGGAATCCCCGCGCAACCTACGAGCGGATGACGATCACCAACCACCAGTGCAAGCGGCACGGTAAAGAGTGGTTCAACATTGATCTGTTCTGTACTTGACGGTGCGTATGCCACACCAAAATGCAACTCGCCATCCAGCAGGCGCTCTTCTATCTCCCCTGAGCGCAGACGCAACACCGTAATCTTGATACCGGGATAAACCTTGTTGAAATCTGCCAGGATAGGCGGTAGGTGAAAAGTGCCGAAGGAAGACAGCACGCCAAACGTCACCCTCCCGTGCTTGAGATTTTCCAGTTCATTCAGCGCATCCATGCCCGCATCAACTTCCAGCAGCGCACGCTTCGCATAGGTCTGGAACAGTTCACCCGCAGTCGTCAGTTTGACCACACGACCAACCCGATCGAATAACTGTATGCCGAGTTCATCCTCTATCTGCTTGATCTGATGCGACAGCGTTGGCTGCGTGATATGCAAGCTCTCCGATGCTCGTGTGAAGCTCTGCGACTGTGCAGCCGCAAGAAAGTAACGCAAATGTCGCAATTCCATGACTGTATTCGCTCCTGATTCTGGGTTTCTTGTGCCATCGGATAAGGCTGAGTTTTCCTATGATTTCATCAATGTGATGAAGAAATCAATAGATACTATCTATAAATTATATAAATTTAAATCATTTGTGCAGACAGATGATGCGGGATTAGTCTGTAAAAAACGCGCAACGACGCGTAACTAACCAGATTTATCCGGTAACAAAAAATACGAAGGAGACAAGGATGAAAAAGCTGTTTGCACTAACGGTCGCTACATGCCTGACGTTGACGGGCACAATTGCCCACGCCGATGATACCTATCCGCAGCAGACGATACGGCTGGTTGTTCCGGCATCTCCCGGTGGTGGAGCTGATTCCATTGCCCGCCTGGTGAGTCCCGGCTTGTCGGCCAGTCTGGGACAACCAGTAGTAGTCGATAACAAGGCAGGTGCATCCGGCACCATCGCCGGCGGTCTGGTCGCCAAATCGAAACCAAACGGCTATACCTTGTTGATGGCGCAATCCACCAGCATCGTGATCGCGCCACATATCTACGAGCAACTATCCTACAACACGCTGAAGGATCTGGTGCCAGTGACGCAAGTCATCCGCGTACCGAACATTCTGGTCGTCAATCCACAAGTACCGGCAAAAACCGTCGCCGAGTTCATCGCCCTGGCAAAGTCGAAGCCAGGCGTATTCAACTTTGGCTCTGCCGGCATAGGCTCTCCTAGCCACGTCGCCGGGGAAATGTTCGACAAGCAGACCAATATCAAGATGATGCATGTGCCCTACCAGGGCTCAGGCCCTGCAGTGATCGCATTACTCGCAAACCAGATCCAGGCGATGTTCGCACCGATCACCGCAGTGCTACCTCTCATCAAGTCCAACAAGTTGCGCGCACTGGGGGTTACCACCATCGCACGCCAGCCTGCATTGCCGGATATACCGACTATCGCCGAGTCGGGTGTGCCCGGTTTTGACATCAATTCGTGGTTCGGAATTTTCGTACCGGCGGGTACACCACCCGACATCATCGCGCGCCTGAACCGCGACATCGTCCAGGTACTGAAGGATCCTCGTGTCGCCAGCGCGATTGCACAACAGGCATCGCAACCGGTCGGCAATACACCACAAGAATTTGCCTCATTGGTGCACAACGAAAACCAGCAGTTCGCCACGCTCATAAAAGACATCGGCACACAAGCCCTGAGGTAGCTCCACCATCTCAGGACACGTGCACAGCTTTAACTTCACCTTCAACCTTAACCGTAACAAAGGATCTCGCATGTCAGCTCTCACCTTGAAACAAGCAAACAACATTATTGAAAACGCCATCGCACATGCGCACGCAAGCGACATCAAGCCGCTCGCCGTTGTCGTGCTCGATCCTAGCGGCAACATCATCGCCGCACAGCGTGAAGACAACGCCAGCATGTTTCGCCTTGATATCGCACTGGGCAAAGCCTGGGGTGCAGCGGCGATGGGTTGTTCCAGTCGCGCACTCGGCCTGCGTGCCAAAGACAATCCGGCATTTTTCACCACGCTGGCAGCGACTGCAAAAGGCCGCTTCCTGCCGCAAACCGGAGCCGTACTGATCAAGACCGAAGACGGTGCGATTCTCGGCGCTGTCGGAGCCAGCGGTGGTACCGGCGATGAAGATGAAGCCTGCTGCGTCAAAGGTATAGAAGCTGCCGGTCTGCGTACCAATGCCGCATGAATGAAGTACGTGGATGAAGTGCGGAACAACTGCAACCTCAAGGAAAGAACAACATGAATACAAATACCAAAAACAAAGGCGCAGTTAAAGCAGGCGACGGCACGTATATCTTCGCTTTGCCCGAGATGGCAGGCATGGAAGCCGGCATCGGTTATTCAACCGCATTCGGCCCGGTCGTGGAAGGCGAACGCATGCAGGTCGGCCTGATCAACAAGCGTCGTGGCACAGGCGCGAAGCCGCATACCCATCCAAACGAACAATGGAATTACATCGTGCAAGGCACATTGCGCGTCAGCATAGGTGATCAACCGGAGCGACTGTGCGGTCCGGGAACGCTGCTTTACTTCCCCGCCAACATCGTGCATTCGACAGTCGCAACACTGGACGAAGACGTCGTCTTCCTCACCGTAAAGGATCTGTCGCATGGCATACACGGTAAGGCGGTCGATGGCACCACGGATGGCGGTTACTTCGAACCCGGCATCGAAAACAAATAAGTTGCACAAGCATGTCATGCAATGACGCAGACCTTGGCAGGACACAGGAGAGATACAGCGATGGCTAACATCAGGAACATCGGTTTCATCGGCATAGGCAATATGGGTGCACCCATGGCCGGGCAGCTTGCACGCAAGGGATTTTCCCTGACTGTGTACGACGCGAATGCGACTACCGCCGATGCATTCGCCCACGAACATGGGGCACGCGCCGCACGCACCGCCGCAGAAGTGGGTGCAGGTGCCGACGCAGTGATTTTCATGCTGCCTAACGATCAGGTGGTACAGCAAGTGTTGTTCGACGACGGACTCGCGACGCAACTCGCACCCGGCAGCATCGCCATCGATATGGGCACTTCTGCACCTGCTGTCACCCGCAACATCAGCGCCAAACTCGCACCACTCGGCATCGGCTATCTGGATGCGCCTGTCATGGGCGGTGTGATATTTGCGAAAGACGCCAGCCTCGACATCATGGTCAGCGGCGACGATGCAGCTATAGAACGCTGCCGACCGCTATTCGATGCAATGGGACGCAAGCTCTGGCCGTGCGGCGACATCGGCAGTGCGCATGTACTCAAGGCGATGACCAATTACATCAATGCATGTGCACTCATCAACACGCTGGAAGCTATGACGATAGGCCGCAAGTTCGGTCTAGACAGCAAAGTCATGGCCGAAGCCATCGATGCGATGTGCAACGGTCGCCAACATCCGGTCGTCAAGAAAGTAATTCCACACGTACTGACGCGCAAGTTCGGCACCGGCATGGCGATGCAACTGATCGCCAAGGACGTAAAGATCGCCGTCGACAGTGCACACAGTGTGGGGGCCGCAGTACCGCTCGGCGAAGCAACAGAGAAATTATGGCGTACCGCCTGCGAGCAGCTCGGTGGAAGCACCGATCACTCCGCAATCGTCAAGTACTGGGAAGCAGCAAGCGGCGTGCAACTCTGACGCATACCAATGTTAGTTCGGATCACGTAGTTTTAATTGAAAAATAACTTTAGGAGAATTGAATGAGCGCAGTACAAAAGACACATGATGACGAAGTACAAGGCGTAGAACACTGGACCAACAAGGGCGACGTGCGGCTATTCATGTGGGAAAAATTTGTCGGTACGCCAGATAACAAACCTGCAGTGCTGTTCGTCCACGGTTCGTCGATGGCATCGCAACCGACCTTTGATCTGACAGTACCAGGCCGGGCCGATTCGTCAGTGATGGATTGGTTTGCCAAACGCGGTTTCGTTTGCTGGTGCCTAGACATGGAAGGCTATGGCCGCTCCGACAAAACACGCGACATCACCTGCGACATTTCCAACGGTGCCGATGATCTCGCCGCTGCGACCGACTATATTCGTCGTACACGCGACATCGAGAATTTTTTGACGTATGGCATTTCATCCGGTGCGCTGCGCGCCGCCTTGTTCGCACAGCGCCATCCCGAGCGCGTGTCACGGCTGGCACTCGATGCCTTCGTCTGGACTGGCGAAGGTGCGCATACGCTGGAACAACGACGCAAGAAGCTGCCGGAATTTCTGTCATCGAATCGTCGTCCTATCGATAGAGCTTATGTGTACTCGATCTTCGAACGCGATCATGCTGACTGTGCTGAAAAACGCGTAGTGGAAGCCTTTGCAGATGCGATTCTGGCACTCGATGATTCGATGCCGAACGGCACTTACATCGATATGTGCTCCAAGCTGCCACTGGTCGATCCAGAAAAAATTACCGTGCCGACCGTCGTATTACGCGGCCAGTTCGACGGCATTGCGGCATTTGATGACTTGATTGAATTCTTCAAACTCCTGCCGCACCCGGACAAACAATTCACCATGTTGAACGGGATTTCTCACGCCAGTTTTCAGCAGAAGAACTACATGATGGTTTATCAAATACTGCACGCCTACTTTACTCAGCCAGCACCAGTGTATGTGTCAGCAGGATCACACTGACGATACACCGTGACGTCAATGCGGCTTCCTGATACGCGTCATGCAGACGCGTATCAGGCTACAAGATGGAGACAAAAATGATTTTCAGTAAGTGGTTCAACAAATATAACAAGGACTACTACGGCGGCGCACTGATGATGTTGATCGGCCTCGCTGCAGCCGCACGTGGCATCGACTACAAGGTCGGCACACTGGAAAACATGGGTTCCGGCTTTGTGCCTGTGGCGGAAGGAGTACTGCTCGCGCTAATCGGCGCCGCAATAGCATTGCAAGCTACACGCACTGCACCTGCGGCAAAAAAAACCGGGACACCACAATGGCGCGGCTGGTTGTGCATCGTGTCTGGATTGATTGCATTTGTGATCCTCGGCGAGCATGGTGGCTTGCTGCCGGCGAGTTTTGCGATTGTGTTCATCTCGGCACTCGGTGATCGCAACAACAGTCTGAAGGATGCATTCGTGCTGGCACTGGCCTTAATGATAGTCAGCGTGGTGGTATTCCGATGGGCACTCGGTGTGCAGTTTCCATTACTGCAGTGGGGTTGAAAAATGCTGCAATCTCTGATGGACTTGCAGCACGGTTTTGGCATTGCGCTGCAACCACACAATCTGATGTGGTCTTTTTTTGGCGTGTTGATCGGCAATCTGATCGGCGTGCTACCTGGGATGGGCGCCTTGTCGGCAATCTCCATCCTGCTGCCACTCACTTACGCGATGCATCCCATCCCTGCGACCCTGATGTTGGCCGGTATTTTTTACGGCTCGCAATATGGTGGCGCAATCGGTGCGATCCTGCTGAATCTGCCCTGCCATCCGCCACATGCGGTCACTTGTCTGGATGGTTATCCGCTCACGCAACAGGGCAAGGGAGGAACCGCACTCGGCATCACGATGATCTCTTCCTTCTTCGCGGCTTCGGTCGGCATCATCGTCATGATCATCGCATCACCACTACTAGTCAGCATCGCATTTGAGTTCGGCCCGGCGGAAATCTTTTCGATCATGCTGCTCGGCTTGCTGTGTGGTGGCACCATGTCGCGCGGTTCTGCACTCAAGGGCGTTGCGATGACGCTGGTCGGTTTGCTGATAGGCACGGCTGGTACCGATGTGAACAGTGGCACCATGCGCTTTACCTTTGGCTTTCTGGAGTTGTCGAACAAGGTCGAGCTGGTAGCACTCGCTCTGGGTCTGTTCGGCGTGACCGAATTCTTGCGTAACGTGAATCAAATGCAGGTAATCAGCGCGCACAACACCAATGTCAGCTTGCGCGATATGCGTCCCAGCAAGGCGGACCTCAAGCGTTCCATCATGCCCATGTTGCGCGGCACATTCATCGGCACGCTATTCGGTTGCATGCCAGGCACCGGCCCGACCATCACGACTTTCATCGCATATGCATTTGAACGCAAGGTATCAAAAACGCCTGAGCTATTCGGCACCGGGATGATAGAAGGCGTCGCCGCGCCGGAGGCTGCCTCTCACTCGAAGACGCAAGTGGATTTCGTGCCGACGATGAGCCTGGGCATTCCTGGCGATGCTGTCATGGCTTTGATACTCGGTGCGCTGCTGATACAAGGCATACAGCCAGGACCGCAACTAATCACCGAACATGCTGATCTGTTTTGGGGACTGGTAGCCAGCTTCTGGATCGGCAATGTACTGCTCATCATCCTGAATGTGCCCTTGATCGGCATCTGGGTGAAGCTCTTGCGTGTGCCGTATCGCTTTCTGTTTCCATCGGCGCTCTTCTTCATCGCGGTCGGCGTATACAGCGTCAACAACAGCCTGTTTGAAGTGGGTGAAGTGCTGGTATTCGGATTGATCGGCGCACTGTTCGTCGCGCTTGATTTTTCTGTTGCGCCGATACTGCTCGGCTATGTACTGGGACCGATGATAGAAGAAAACTTCCGCCGTGCAGTACTACTGTCACGCGGCGACATGATGGTGTTTCTGCAGCACCCTATCAGTTGCGCGTTTCTTACACTGTGTGCCTTCATGATAGCGGTGCAAGTTTTCTTTTCGTGGCGAAAATCTCACCGCGCAAAGCAGGCTACGCACAATGAGTTATCGCAAATAGCGCCCTTGCCTTGAACAACTGATTACAGCAAGGCCATAAAAAAAGCGTGCTGCCTCATGTAAGCAGCACGCTTTATTTTTTCATCGCATCAATCGATGCAGGCAACACCAAACTATTTAGAGGTGGTTGCAAAATTAAGATGGCTAGGCGCGCCGACGCAGGCAGTACGAGTAGTACGACAAGGAGGCGCAACAACGCCAGGTTAGTTTTTCAACCGTCTCTTAGGCATGCGCCTTCATTGCTTCGTCAATATCAGCACGCGACAACTCCGGTGCAAACTGTTGAATGAAGTCATACGCATATTGGCGTAAATACGCACCGCGCCGCACAGCCAATCGCGTCACATTTTCTGCAAACAGATGTGAAGCATCAATGACCTTCAAACCGTTGCTGCCATTCTGCTTAACCGCCATCGACGCCACGATGCCAACACCAAGATCGAGTGACACGTATTGCTGAATAACGTCCGAATCCATCGCTGTTAAGACGATGTCGGTCGTAATGTCTGCCTTCTTGAATGCATCGTCGATATGACCACGACCGGTAAAGCCCAGGTCATAAGTAATCAATGAATACTGCGCCAGATCTTCCAGCGTGATCAGTTTCTTTTCCAATAAAGGATGACCATCCGGCACGACTACCGAGTGATGCCAGCGGTAGCAAGGGAAGGACACCAAATCTTCAAACTGACTCAAACCTTCAGTTGCAATACCGATATCCGCCTTGCCCGACAAGACCCACTCTGCAATGTGTTCCGGCGTGCTTTGTTGCAAGGCGATACGTACTTTAGGAAACTCTTTACGGAACACCTGTACGACCTTAGGCAGCATGTAACGCGCTTGTGTATGGGTCGTTGCCACGGCCAGCGTACCAATTTCCTGTCCTGCGTATTCCTGGCTGGCACGCTGCAGATTTTCAGCTTCCAGCAGCAAGCGATCGATGATCTGCAAGATACCGCGACCAGGATCGGTCAAACCTGTCAGACGTTTGCCATTGCGCTCAAAGATATCGACGCCCAGCTCTTCCTCCAACTCGCGTATCTGCCGGCTGACGCCAGGCTGCGATGTGAACAGCACATTCGCCACCTCGGTCAGGTTGTAACCGCAACGCGCGGTCTCGCGGATCGATCGTAGTTGTTGAAAATTCATATCCAGGCACCTCTCTCTACTTGCTCAATAGTGCGCTGACTATCGATGTAAATTACACCGATTCGTCAACGAACACTTGCAAACGTTTAGGGCGAACTATCAGTGTTTCGCCGTCTTTCAATTTCAATTGACCAAAACGCTCATTCGAGATCACGGCTTCAATCAATTCACCGTTATCGTCACGTTCCAGCTCCAGTTGTGCCAATGGGCCGATCGCATGCGAGCGACGCAGTTGCACCACGATGCCTTCTGCACCAGTCGTGTAGCGATCAACTTCCAGATCGTGCGGACGCACATAGCCGATACCCTTGGCATCTTGTGTTTCTGCATGCTCAGGCGCATCGAAGGCGATACCTGACGATTGCAAAATGCCTTCATGTACACGACCGTGGAACAAGTTGACGTTACCGAGGAAGCCGTAGACGAAAGGCGAAGCCGGATTGTTGTAAACATCCTTAGGCGCACCGATCTGCTCGACGTTACCCTTGTTCATCAACACGATTTGATCTGCTACTTCCAGCGCTTCTTCCTGATCATGCGTAACGAAAATACTGGTGACATGCAGATCGTCATGCAGGCGACGCAACCAGCGACGCAATTCCTTACGCACTTTTGCATCCAGCGCGCCAAACGGCTCATCCAGCAGCAACACGCGTGGTTCCACTGCCAAGGCACGCGCCAAAGCGATACGTTGACGCTGACCACCAGACAATTGCGGTGGATAGCGATCTGCCAGCCAATCCAGTTGCACCAGTTCCAGCAGCTTGGTTACTTTTTCCTTGATCACTTGCTCGGAAGGACGCGTCGACGCAGGACGTACACGCAAACCGAAAGCGATGTTTTCAAACACAGTCATGTGCTTGAACAAGGCGTAATGCTGGAACACGAAGCCAACCTGGCGTTCGCGCACATGGCGCGCCGAAGCGTCTTCACCATCCAGCAATACCTGGCCGTGATCCGGTTGTTCCAGACCGGCAATGATGCGCAACAAGGTAGTCTTGCCGCAGCCGGAAGGTCCGAGCAATGCGGTCAATTCACCCGCTGGGAATTCCAGCGATACATTGTTAAGTGCGACAAAATTGCCGAATTGTTTTTGAATATTCTTGACTTCGATGCTCATGATCCCTGCTCCTGAAACTGTTCGTGTGTATCTTTTAAACGCCATTCAATGAATGATTTGAGCGCCAGTGTAACCAGTGCCAACATTGCCAGCAATGATGCTACAGCGAATGCTGCGGAAAATTGGTATTCGTTATAGAGAATCTCAACCTGCAGCGGTATCGTATTTGTCTGGCCACGGATATGACCAGATACCACCGATACTGCGCCAAATTCACCCATTGCACGTGCATTACACAAAATCACGCCGTACAACAAACCCCATTTAATATTAGGCAGCGTCACATGCCAGAAGGTTTTCCAACCGGAAGCACCCAAGACCAGCGCTGCCTCTTCCTCTTCACTACCCTGCGATTGCATCAACGGTATCAATTCACGTGCAACAAACGGGAACGTCACGAATATCGTTGCCAGCACGATCCCCGGAACTGCAAACAGGATCTTGATATTATTTTCCTGCAACCAACCACCGAACCAGCCTTGTGCACCAAACAACAGTACATAAATCAAACCGGAGATCACTGGAGAAACAGAGAACGGCAAATCGATCAAAGTCAGCAAAACGCTTTTGCCGCGGAAATCAAACTTCGCGATACACCAGGAAGCAGCCACACCGAATACCAGATTCAAAGGCACTGCAATCGCCGCCGTAATCAAGGTCAACTTGATCGCAGAAACAGCATCCTCTTCAACAATCGCTGCAATATAAGCATCCCAACCTTTTTTCAATGCTTCGGCAAAAACAGATGCCAATGGCACGAATAGAAACAAAGTCAAAAATGCCAGCGCAACAACGATCAATGTAGTGCGCACCCAAATCGGTTCCAGCGTCGCAGCTGGTACACGCGGTGCAGTACGCGGACCGCTGGCGACCGCCACGCCATTAGCAGGAAAAGCAATCGCTGTCATATCAAACCTTCTCTGCCTGACCGCGTTTGCGGGTCCAGGCTTGCAATAAATTAATCGCCAATAACATCAAGAACGAAGCAGTCAACATCACCACCGCAATCGCTGTCGCACCGGCATAGTCGTACTGCTCCAGCTTGGTCACGATAAAGAGCGGCGTAATCTCGGACACCATAGGCATATTGCCGGCGATGAAAATGACAGAACCGTATTCACCTGTCGCACGAGCAAAAGCCAGAGCAAAACCGGTCAGCAATGCAGGGAACACCGTCGGAAAAATTACCTTGGCAAAAGTCTGCCAATGGCTGGCACCCAAACTAGCTGCAGCTTCTTCCAGCTCACGCTCGGCATCTTCCAGCACCGGTTGCACAGTACGCACAACAAAAGGCAAGCCGATAAACGTCAACGCGATCACAACGCCCAGCGGCGTAAATGCCACCTTGATACCTATATCCTCCAGATAACGGCCTATCCAACCGTTAGGCGAATATAGTGCGGTCAATGCAATACCAGCCACTGCCGTTGGCAAGGCAAATGGCAGATCGACCATTGCATCAATAATTTTTTTGCCTGGAAATTTGTAACGCACCAGCACCCAAGCCACGATGCCGCCGAAAAACGCATTCAAGGTTGCCGCAATCAGCGAAGCGCCAAAGCTCAACTTATAAGAAGCCATCACGCGATCTGACGTCACCGCGCTAACGAAGTCCCCCCACGTCATCGTGAACGTCTTCAGAAATACCGCCGACAGCGGTATCAGAACGATCAGGCTGAGATAGAAAATGGTAAAACCAAGCGACAAATTGAATCCGGGAAGTACCCTGGATGTAATTTGTTTCCTGACAGGAATGGCAATGGCAGCAGCGGACATAAGCTCTCTTTATTACAAATATGGCTAACAGGCTGCAATAATTGCACTTAGACGATATAAAGAAAACGAATCTTTTTGCATTTTGTTAGAAGAAAAACGTATATAGAATTTCCTCCAAGTGACGCAGAAGTTTAGATTCTTGCAAGAGAAGATGAGATTTCTGCCGCGGCAATTGAGATTAAATATTGCATATAGGAAACATATTGTTTTCCTCGCAGAATTGACTCTCTACAACCAAGCCACCTTCCACTGCCTAGCGAAGGTTGCAGCCCAGTCATACGATCCTTCACATCCCAACGCACACAAGTCTATGTGCATCTGATACAGAGTTCGTTTTGTTATCACCAACACCAGAGCGAGTCAGGACGAGTTACTGGAAAACACTAAGCCGATGGCAACTCTTTGAGCAATTGCAGCAAGCGCTGCCCCAGGATTTCCGGGCGACCGCAGAATAGTTTGTCGAGCAGTGCCGGTTGTTCCAGTTGGCGATACAACGCCGCGCGCGTCGGATAGTCGTCAGCCAGACGCACCGCTGCCGCAACGTAATCCTCAACGCTTTGGGTAATGCACCAGTCAGGCAAGCCCAGACGTCTGAACAAGCCCTCGTCGATATGCTCGAACACTTCGCGACCACTTTTACATACACCTGGAATACCGATAGTCACTGCATCGACGATGCCATTGGTATTGCCGAACGGGAACGGGCTGAGAAACATGTCGCACTGATTAAAAATGGAGAGATATTTCTGATACGGCTGATGCTGATACACCGATGCCTGCGGCAGATAACCTTGTATCAGGCGGCATACCTGAGGGTAAATCAAACCCTGTGCCTGCCCGATCAGAAAATGGAAATGTATCTGGCGCGATGATTGCCGGTCAATTTCCTGGCATGCCGCCAAAAACCCGGGATTCAATTTCATCGTCGTGGCAGCCACTGCCACATGCACCACTGTTCGCTCTGAACGTTGCTGCGGGGCCAGCGCTACCGTAACGGCAGATGGGCGATACGGCTGCCCGTCTTTGGGCAACAATAATAACTTCTCGCTGAAACAGGCCGGATCACCGACGAAATCCTCTTCAACACTGATGTAATCAATGGCCCGTGCATGGGTCGTGGCCGGATGTCCGAGCGCCGCTACCTGCAACCGCGCCAATCTCAGATTGGCCGCAAACATGGTGATCGGGAACATGCCGACACTAGGCATGTAAAACACATCCGGTCGCCGCGCCATTGCCACGGCATGCAATTGGCGCATGCAGGCCATCGTGTCATTTTTCGCGTCAAATTCAATGACCTCATCAAACACCGCTCGTCCCAGCTCGTCCACGTTATTGGTATAAGCAATCGCGACCAGATGGAAATGCTCGCGCGCCGCCTCCAGTGTTTTCGAATGGGTGCGATAAATCGAGTGCCCGCCGGTAAACCATTCCAGCAAGACCAGCATGACCGGTTTGCCCGCATCATTGCTTGCGGTCGCTGTCGGTGGAATATCTCGAATATTGAGCGCTGCCAGCTTGTTTTGAATCAAGCGATTAATCGGTCGCTTGATATCGTGGCGTCCCGGTAAATCGGCATAACTGCAATGCATGTAAACATCGTGCAAGATCCCAAGCGGCAAGCTATCCAGCGTGTCGATTTGTTCCAGTTGTGCCGGCAGCCACGCCAGCAAGGCTTCACGTTTCGAATGCGCAGCTCTTGAGCCGAGAAAGCGCGGCGACAACAAGGCCATGAACAGGGCCGCAGCAAGCGTGGGGTTTTGTTGCCACAAGCGTGCGGCATCCAGTGGCTGTTCGGACTCCGGCGAATACAGGATGCAGTACTTGATCAGATCCAATTCAGTGACATGAACCGCCTTGGACTCAGGCCCAAGGAAATTGAGCGAACTCAGGATATGGTCGGCGTTGACGAAGGGACTGGCTGCAAACAACGCTGCCAACCAGCGCTGAAAATTGATCAGTTGACCGAAACCATCCGGCGTAATGTGAAAGCTCGGATCTGAAAACAAGGCAGAAATGGCACTGGCAACTCGTGTCAACACATGCTGATTCAATTGTTCTGCCGGAATCGATGCCGATGCCGTGAGCACGAAACTCTCGTTGAGCTTGCCGTAATTTTTATCCAGCAGCAGCAAGAGCTTGAGCAGTTGACGTACGGCTGCTTCCTGTTGTCTGGAATAACAAAGGTATTCGAATTTTTCCAGCGAAAAAATTTCTTCTGTCATGGCGCACTAACTATTACCAACTCAAATGTCGACAAACTCGGAAACAGGTCTGCTTGCGCAGAGCTTATTGCAGGCTATTAAATCGAAGTTATTGTCGTGCTGCAATAATTGGATTGCATCATCCTGCCTAACGTCCTAGTTGTTAATTTGCATCAAAAACTGATCCACGTTCAAAAATAGTCCTTGTAGGCGATGTGCGTACCAAACACGGTATGGGTAGGCCTGCCCATATATTTCTCCTATGAAACATCGTTCCAGCGCAACATTTTCTTGCCTTGCAAAACCGCCCACCAGTCAGATCGACTACTGCATTCGCAGTATTTACTTTATAGCGCCGCTCTTTAACATTGGTTGGATCGAACCTGCGATTTGGCAAGCTATCAATGGCGCAGTATTGCCATCTTGTCATGCTCGTCCGATCAAAACAGGAAATATCGTACAAATTCAGAGTTGATCTAGGACTTTAGTCGTATGCGCAAAGAATTTGGGCTACTTACAATCCAGCAACACTTCACTTCAAGCGCACGTTTCTATGAATAGCAGCTACCGCAATCCCTGGAACCCCGACACCGGGAGCGCCGCTTCTAAACTCCGCCATGTATGCGGCAAATACAGCGGCAACTTATTTGCGCAGCGCTTGGCGCCCGGCATCATGCAGTGTTTACTGGGAATGACTTTGACGGTCGCGGCTGCGAGCGCGCTGGCCGATGATCGCTTCAACATCACGCGCTTCCAAGTGGATGGCAATACATTATTGCCGACCAGCGAAGTACAAGGTTTGATCGCACCGCTGAGCGGTCCCAATCGCGCCTACGGCGATGTGCAAAAGGCGCTCGAAGCGCTGCAGAACGCCTATCGCAAAGCTGGCTACAGCACTGTGCAGGTCTACGTACCCGAGCAGGAGCTCACCAGCGGCGTAGTCAAAATCCAGGTGAACGAAAGCGTCATAGGCAAGGTCGTCGTCAGCGGCAACAATTACTTTAGCGAACAGAATATCCGCACCAGTCTGCCGCAAGTACAAAGCGGCAAGACACCGAATCTACGCGAGATTTCCGAAGCGGTACAACTCAGCAACGACAGTCCAGCCAAACAAATCAATGTCGTCCTCGGCGCAAGCGAAGAAGAAGGAAAAATCGACGCCGAAGTCAAAGTCAGCGACAACAATCCCTTGCGCGTATTCATGACGCTCGACAATACCGGCACGGATGCCACCGGCAATTGGCGCACTGGTGTGGCGATACAGCATGCCAATCTGTTCGATCGCGATCAGGTCGGTACGCTGGCGTATACGACCTCGCCGGATAGCCCGAGCGGCGTACGCGTCAACTTGTACTCGCTGGGATATCGTATTCCGCTGTACGGCATGGGTGATAGTCTCGATTTCATCTACGGTAAATCCAGCGTCAATTCACCTGGATCATCACCGACGCTGGGTGGATTACTCGGCTTTACCGGCAAGGGCGATATCTTCGGACTGCGCTGGAATCACTTCTTCGCGCGTCAGGGCGAAACCAGCAGCAAACTGGTAGTCGGCCTTGATCACAAAAAAATAGATTCACGCTGCAACATCAATGGTATTGAGTTGAGCACTGCGCCACCGACGCCACCAGTAGCTTCCTGCGTGCCTTACACGACGATGCCGCTGAGCCTAACCTATAGCAGTCAGACACGTGGCGCTGCCCAAAACATCGATTACAACATCGGCATAGCACGCAACTTTGGTACCGGTACGGCTTATACCAATACCATCACCGATGGCAGGACCGATCGTTACTCCTATCTGACGCCGGGCAGCCGCAACACTAACGACAACTTCATCATCCTGCGTGGTGGCGCTTCTATCTTCAAGAGCTTCAGTAATGACTGGCAAATGCGTGTCGCAGGTTCTGCGCAATATGCCAAGGATCCGCTGGTATCAGCAGAACAGTTCGGTCTGGCTGGTGCGACGATGGTGCGCGGCTTCACCGAGCGCGCCGTAGCCGCCGACAGCGGCCTGATCCTCAACAGCGAAATCTATACGCCTGAACTGGTAAGCAAAGGCAATCTGCGCCTGCTGGCGTTTTACGACATCGGACGCGGCTACAACAACAAAGTTGGCAGCACCGGTATTCCATCGAGTATGACGGTAGCAAGCATAGGCGTCGGCGCGCGCTATGTACTCGGCCGTGACTTCAATCTGCGGTTGGACGTCGCCCGCGTGCAAAACGCTGGTACAGCAATTACCGAAAGCCGCGGCGACGTGAATGCGCATCTAAGCGCGACATTGGGGTTCTGACATGAATAATGACAAGCAAAAACAGACCGCAGCCATCGATGCTGCAAACAGTCAGGCGATATGCATCGAGTGCTTGCCGCCATCGATCACCATGCGCGTCGGCAATCGCCGCCTGACCCTGAGCTGGCGACCACGCAAGCAGATACCGCAATTGCTGACGGGTTTGCTGCGCCGTTCCTGGCGCACCATGTTCCGTTCTTCCTTGCGCTTGTCCATGGTTGCCGCCGCTGTATGCGCCGCATGGAATATCCCTGCGATGGCAGCAGCGCCAGCACCGAATACCTTGCCGACCGGCGGCACTGTTACCTACGGTAATGCCACCTTCACGCAAAACGGCAATACGCTCAACATCAACCAGACCACCAATCAGGCCATCGCCACTTTCACCACATTCAGCATCGGTGCTAATGCGACGGTCGACATCAGCCAGCCAAGTGCTGCAGCAGCTTTTCTGGCGCGCGTCACCGGCGCTGATCCATCGCTGATTTACGGCATGCTGAAATCCAACGGTACAGTCGCGTTGATCAACCAAAATGGCATACTGGTCGGGCCAACCGGCGTGGTCGATGTGGCGCGCTTCATCGCCAGCACGCTCAATATCAGTGACAGCGATTTTCTGGCAGGACGGCTGACTTTCAACAACGCCGGCAATGCAGGCAATGTCAGCAATCAAGGCACGATTAAAACCGCCAATGGCGGCAGCGTGTATCTGGTCGGCGTCAATGTCGACAACAGCGGGATCATCCACAGTCCTAACGGCGAAATCCTGCTGGCAGCAGGTCAGACCGTACAACTGATAGACACCGGCACGCCCGGCGTCTCGGTTGCCGTCACCGGCAGCGCCAGCAAGGCCACCAACCTCGGCAACATCACGGCAGAAGCCGGTCGTATCGGCATCGCAGCAGGCTTGATCAACAATAGTGGCAACGTCAACGCCAGCAGCGTGGTCAGCGAAGGTGGTCGCATCTTCTTGCGCGCATCGCAGAATCTGACCACCACTGCCAGTTCCAGCATCAGCGCCGACGGCAGCAAGGGTGGCAACATCGTGCTGTATGCGGACGACACGGCCTATCTCGACGGCGATATATCGGCGACCGGACCTATACTGGGCGGCTATGTGGAAACCTCCGGCAAGCAATCGCTGGACGTAGTCAAGCTGCCCAAGGTCGGCACCGGCGGCACGTGGTATATCGATCCTTACGATCTTGAAGTGATTGCCGATAGCAGCGGTGGCAACTACTACATTAACATCGAGGACAACGTCATTACTTCCGTGGGCAGCAGTGCCCGGATCCGGGCCAGCACGATTTCGGGCCAGCTTAACAACGGCGTCAGCGTGATATTGGAGACCGGCGCCGGCGGTTCGTCAACGGGCGGCAACATCACGGTCAACAGCGCAATCAACAAAACCAGCGGCTCGTCAGCCAGCCTGACGCTCAATGCAAATAACAGCATCGCCATCAACGCCGATATCACCAGCACCAGCGGCGCACTGAATCTGAACCTCAACAGCAACCTCAGCGGCATCGCCGGCGACCATACGGTGAATGTCAGCAGCGCGCTGGTCAGCCTCAATGGCGGTGCCCTCAAGGTCAGCGACGGCAGCGGCAATACCGGCAACGGCAATATTGCCATCAATAACGGTGCCACGATTGATCTGAACCAGGGCGGCACGCTCAACGCCGGCACGCTCACCATTGCGACAGGCGGCACGCTCTCGAGCACCGATAACGCCGGTGTGTATCTGGCCGGCGATTTGAACAACAGCGGTATGGTCGGGCTCACCAACTCCACAATCAGCGTCGGCGGCAACCTGCTCAACCAGGGCACGGTGAACCTGGTCAACGTCAGCGGCACGCTGGGCAACGTTACCAACAACAGCAACATGATGATGGCCAGCATGTTTCAGGACATCACCGCAACCGCGTTCAACAACACCGGCTCGATGGGATTGAGCAATGGCTCGATACTCACCGCCGGCACCATGATCAATAGCGGTACCGCCACGATCAATGGTTCGATGCTGAATGTGAGCACGCTAACCAATAGCGGCACGGCGGCGGTGACAGACAGCGCCGTGACCGCCACCGACAAGATCACCAATGCGGGCACCTTCAGCATCACCAACAGCACCATCAATACGGCGAACGGCTTTGTCAATAATCAGGGCGGTACGCTGAACCTGAATTATCAGACCGGCTTCAACAGCGGCACCCTGGAAAATGCCGGCACGATGAATGTCGGCGGCACGCTGCTCACCAATGCCACGGTGACCAATGCCGCAACGGGAACGATTACGGTTGGCAACGATAACTCGTTGAACGGCACTTCCTTTTCCAATAGCGGCCTCCTCACCATGCAGGGCAACGCCGGAGTGTATTTTTCGGAAGGAGTGCAGAATCAGATCGGCGGCACGATCAGCGGCACCGGGACGATAGGCATGGCCAATGGTGGCATACGCGGTACGCTGGTCAACAGCGGCACGATCGCACCAGGTGGCAATGGCACCATCGGTAGTCTGACGATAGACGGCAATTACGAGCAAACTGCGACTGGCACTTTGCAGATCGATGTCGCCAGTGCCAACAGCTATGACACGCTCTATATCAGCAACATCAGTGGTCCACAGTCGGTCAGTCTGGGCGGCACCTTGCACAGCACTTTGCTGAACGGCTACGTACCAACCTCAGGCACAACATTCAGCATCATCAACGACGGCACGACGAACGGTTATTTCCGTAATGTGCTGGGCGATGTGGTGGTCAATGGCAGCGACAAGCAAATGCTCAAGTCCAGCATCGTCAACGGCAATAGCGTACGCCTGACCATGGCCTCCGGCGAAGACATCGCCTATGTCGGCAATGCCGATGCCAACTGGGGGCAGGCAAACAGCTGGTCCACGGGATATATCCCGACTGCCGTCGACCGCGTGTTTCTCACTGGCGGCTTGGTGCCGCATTCATCCGGTTTCGATACGATCGATCAGTTGAATATCGCCAGCGGCAGCTTTCTGACTCTTAGCGGCGGCAGCGGCCTGACAGTCCTCACTTCCACCGCAATGGCAGGCACAGTCAATATCAACGGCGGCATGCTGACACTGGGCGGTGCGACGACCGGCACCGGCGCCATTAATATAGACAGCGGCTCTTTCAATTTCTCCGGTGCTACGCGTCTGGATAGACTGAACATCTCCAACGGCACGGTAGCCGGCGCTGCAGGTTCTGCACTCAATGTTGCGGAATCGTTTGTACAGAACGGCGGCACACTGACGCTGGCCGATGCGGCATTGAACCAGGCCAACGGCAACATGAACGTCGGTAATATCAACGCCAACAACCTCGTGCTGAAGTCGGAGAACGGTGCCATCACACAAACTGGGGGGACTGCGCTAGACGTCACACAGCAACTGATTGCTTCTGCAACGACGGGCATTATTTTATCCAGTGCCAACAATCAGATCGCCGCTTTCGCTGCGAACAATAAGGTCAGCGGCGATATCGTACTGACGAACACGCTCAATACCGCTGACACAACGGCAGTGGTGTTGAATGGTATCTCCAACGCCGGTGGCGATGTGTCCATCAACAATACCGGCGGCACCATCACCAGTGCCATCGGCAGCAAGGCTGATTTTCTGGCGGGCATTCCGATCAACGCAGACGGTTCGCCTAGCAGCGCTGCAGCGCAACTAGGCATACTCGGCATAGCTACCGACGGCGGCGTCAAATCCGCTACAGGATCTGTATCTATCGTCGCGAATAGTCCGCTGACCATAGGTAGCGGTGGTGTCAATGCTGCGAGCGGGATCGTCCTGACTGCCGGCGACAACAATGCAGCGGAGGACAATCTGACGATCAATGGTTTGCTCAATTCCAGCAGCGGCAACATTACGCTGTTGGCCGGTAATAACCTCGATATCAATGCCAACGTTGCGACTTCAGGCAGCACGTCCTTTACCGCAACCCGCGGTGTAGTCAGCTACGCCCCCGGCGTCACCATCACCGACGTCAACGGTACGTGGCCCAAAGTTGATGTTCCAGTTGCGACACCTGTCGTCACGCCTGCCATCACGTCCTCGGTTGAACAAATTGTAGCCAGTGTGATTGCACCGCACGTGACGACGGTCAATACCAATCCGCCTACTTTCAGTTCCGGCACGAGTTCCTCTTCCACCACTGACGACACTCAGACCATTGGCGGTAGCTCTGGCACTTTTGGCGGCGATGACAATAGCGCACCCAAGAGCAACACGCCATTGCTGATGTGTTCGTGATGTTGCGAAGGACAAGAAAAATGAAACAGGAATATCACCACATGAATATCACGATGAGCAAAATCCGACACTTGCCGACGCTGCTGCTATTGCCACTACTGCTGATCTGGGGCAATCCGGCGTTTGCACAGGCGGTCGGCATGGTGACCAATTTGTCAGGCGTATTGACGGTGCGTCATCCCGATGGCAGCGTGCGTATCATGGCTTCGAAATCGGAGGTTATGCAAGGCGACGCGCTGATTACGCAGGCCAATACTTATGCGCGCATCAAGTTCATGGACAACGCAGAGATCGTCTTGCGACCCGCGTCTGAACTGATCGTGAAAAGTTATCAGTACGATGCCGAAAAACCCTTAAATGACAAGATCGCCATCAGTCTGGTCAAAGGAGGCCTGCGCGCAGTTAGCGGGCTAGTTGGCAAGCGCAATCCCGATGCAGTGAGTTTCGATACGCCAGCGGCAACCATAGGCATACGCGGCACCAACTTCGGTGCCTTGTTCTGCCAGAACAATTGCGGTGGCGTGCCGACGCCGAACGGTACGACGCCAGCCAACGGCTTGCACGTCGACGTTGCTCAGGGGGCGGTGGTGCTTTCAAATCCAGGCGGCTCGCAGGTATTCTATGCCGGACAATTCGGCTTTGTCGCCAACCAGAATACACCGCCTGTATTGATACCGCCGACGCAAGGCTTGTCTATCACGATGCCGCTGTCGATTAGCAAGAACCCTCCTAGTACGGGACTGATCAGCAATGCTCAGGGTACTGCTTGCATAATGCAATAGCGGCGTGTTTTAGAACGATTAGAACTTGTATCGTGCCGTCATTGTCACTGTGCGCTCACGACCCGCATAGCATTCGCCTCTAAAGCAAATGGTGTTGTATTGCTTGTCGAAGAGATTGCTTGCATTGAGTGACAAACGCCACGGACCAATCTCGTAACGCAGCAAGGCATTGAACACAGTCACACCAGCTTCCGCAGAACGGTTGTCTTCATAGTTCTGACGCACACCGATGTAATTGGCGCCAGCACCGATGCCCCATCCCTGCGCCATTGCGTAATCGACCCAGATCGATGCACTCTGTCTCGGGATGGCGACCGGCCGCTTGCCAAGCTCATCTGGATCCAAACTCTGTACGACCTTGGCATCCATCAACGTATAAGACGCCACTACGTTCAGACCGCGTGCCACTTCCGACTTGGCTTCAAGCTCCAGTCCACGTGAGCGCTGCTCGCCGATCTGGCGACTTTCGCCGGTACCCGGATTGGTAGTAACGACATTGGTTTTTTGCAGATTAAACAGTGCGGCCGTAAACAAGGTATTGCTGTTAGCCGGTTGGAACTTCACACCGACCTCGGTTTGTTTTCCCTTGCTAGGCTTCAATGGATTGCCGCTTACATCCAGTCCGGCTGTAGGCAAAAAGGATTCCGAATAACCGATATACGGCGCCCAACCATTACCGACCAGATAAGACAGGCCGGCACGTCCGCTGAAGGCATCGTCGCTCTTTTTGGTCAAAGTTGAAAACCGCCGATTATCGGTCGTCGAACGTACATGATCCTGGCGACCGCCCAGTGAAAGTACCCAACGGTCTGTGATCTTGATTTGATCCTGTGCGTAGAAGCCAATCTGATTCGTCACTTGAGTGAAATCCGAATTCAAGGTAGTCGGATCCGTAATCGGCAAGCCATATACTGGATTCAACAAGTCCAGATCCGGACCAGCACCACGATAGCGTAAGGCCGTGCCTTCCACGCGGTTCCAGTCCATACCGAACAGCAAATTGTGCTCGACTGCACCACTACGGATTTTCCCGTGCAACTGGCTATCGATAGAAACTTGCTGGAGCTGATCCTTCCATGAGCGCTTTGTACGGGTATAAGTGTGTCCATCCGGCTGCAGGTCTTCGACCCACAATGCGCGACGATCCATAGAGATATCGGTATAGCGGGCATTCTGTTTGAACGACCATTCATCATTGAATGCATGCTCGAATTGATAGCCTATCGAATTCTGCTTCTGCGCGAAACGCGAATAAGAGTAATCACCCATCTTGACCTTCGTCACGCTAAGATCGGCTGCCAGTGCATAGTAGGCATCTTCGCCAGACTCATCCTTGAGGAATTCACCCAGCACAGTCAACGAAGTAGCCGCATTCGGCTGCCAGCGGAACGATGGTGCTAGGTAGTTCCGTGTACGGTTGATCTTGTGTCCATCCGGGTAACGATCCTGATCGTTAGTGTCGAGTGACACACCAACCAAACGATAACTGAACTCTCCACTGTCACCTATCGCATCGCCCAGATCGAAGGCCACTTGCTTGCGATCGAAACTGCCGTACTGCACTTCCACTTCGCGTATGCGTTCACCAGTCGGTTGTTTGCTGGTGCGATTGATGATGCCGCCGGCATCGCCCTGACCGTACATCACGGACGACGGTCCGCGCAGCACCTCGACCCGCTCCAAACCATACGGTTCGGTCATGCGGTAAATCACCTCGAAGCGCGATTGCGCCAAACCATCGCGATAGTTACCGCTATCACCGGGAAAACCGCGCATGTATATGTATTCCCAGCCACGCGGATCCGGCCCATAGGTATTGACAGCAATCCCCGGTGTTTGACCCACGATATCCATGATGTCCTGCACACCGCGCGCTTCCATCTCGGTGCGTCCGATGACCGAGATCGATTGCGGAATTTCGAGGATGGAGGTGCTGGTCTTGGTCGCGCCACTGGTGCGTCGTGCCACATAACCAACTACGGAGCCATCTTCTTGTGCAGCCTTCACCGTGACTGCAGGAAGAACGGCATCCTGACGCGGCGTAGCATCAACCGCCGGCAAATTGCGCAAGGTGTACTGCCCATTGCCACGATGCACCGCTTCCAGACCGCTACCGCTCAACAGCGCGGCAAAGCCGCTGGCAACCGAATAATTACCCTGCAATCCAGACGACTGTGCACCAGTGGTAACGGCGGGATCAAACGACAAGGCCACGCCTGCAGCAGCGGCGAAACGTCCCAACACCGCAGCCAAAGAGCCAGGGGCAATCTGGTAGGACTTCACGCTTTGCTGACTGGCTGACGAATCTGCATCTGCCGCCTGCGCAGCATGCGGCGTGATGGCCGTGATAGTCAAAGCCAGCAACGCTGCGTGCAACGCCAGTGTCAACGGTCGAACGGCAGGCAAGGCATCGGCCTGCGGCAAAGAATGGGAATGGCGACGAGAAAATCGATGATCAAACATGTAAACCCTGCATGAAATGGTTGTATTGAATACCCCTGTCATGTAGGCCGAATGAAACGCAAAAAGATGAAAATAATTTTTGAAAAAATATGCGGCGCGCAAAAAAAAGCTGCGAATGGGACGTCGCCGCTCATGCAAAAAACGCAGCCACAAGAAAAGGAATAAAAGTCAGATCGGCCCGAGCACAACCCAGTAACGGGTCGTACTGGTCATACGAATAGGGAAGGATTTGACCAAGACCTGCAGCGCCTTGTCCGTATCCGCAAGCGGGAAAGCGCCGGATACGCGAATATCTGCCACCGCCGGATCGCATGCCAGCCGACCACGACGATAACGCGATAGCTCGGCCACAACATCGCCTAGCCGCCAGTCATTGACGACCAAACTACCCTGCTCCCATTCCACCAACGCATCATCGGTGGCGAAGGCCATGCTGATCTCATTGCGCATCAACACCGCTGATTGACCGGCTTGCAAGACTCGCACAAAACCATTGTTCAACGTGCGCAATTCAACCGCATCATCCAGCACCGCGACAACGGTGCGATCGTCAAAAGTGCGAACTGTAAAACGCGTACCCAACGCAAGTATCGATCCCTGCGCCGTTTGCAC
This sequence comes from Herminiimonas sp. GW821-FHT09C12, assembly GCF_059416385.1. Taxonomy (NCBI): domain Bacteria; kingdom Pseudomonadati; phylum Pseudomonadota; class Betaproteobacteria; order Burkholderiales; family Oxalobacteraceae; genus Herminiimonas; species Herminiimonas sp. GW821-FHT09C12. Next base: position 30,073 of record NZ_JBWKPC010000002.1, on the reverse strand, counting down.
GACGAAGGGCCGTGCATCTTCGGTCGCATGTCTATGCTTCGCTGTTTCGATCAGGATCTCGCCCGACCAAAGTCGCACTGTGCGACGCGTTTCGGAATAGCGAACATCTGCCGAACTATCGGTATTCAACACCATGCGCGAGCCATCGCTCAGCAACACGCTGCGCTGCTCACCCACACCCGTGCGGTAATCCGCCATCCACGGTTGCAGCAAAGTGCGATCCGTACTGGCGCGATAGGAAACGTAAGCAAGTCCACCTGTAGACGCCAGCAGGAACACACCACGCAATACAGCGCGCCGCCCACGTCGTACGGATTGCAAGGTCGGCAGTGCGATATTGGCTGGCACTACTTGCATGGACTGGCGTATCGACTGCATGCGCTCCCACGCCCGACGATGATCGGGATGTTGCTGCAGCCAGTCTTGCAGTGCCTGCTGATCTGCCTCGTTGCTCTCGCCCGAACACAAGCGCGCATACCAGGCAACGGCCTCCTTGCGCAACGCAAGCTCGTCACGCGGCACCAACATGTTTGCAGCATGGTCGGCGTTGGTGATGTCGGTAGATAGGGACGAGGTCATGGCGCCAGCAGATAACAGTGTTCAATCGCCGTGCACATATAGTTGCTGACCGTGCGTTTGGTGACACCCAGTTGCTGCGCGATCTGCTCGTAAGTCAGTCCTTCCAGTTGAGAAAGGAGAAACGCCTGACGTACGATCGGTTTCATGCCATCCAACATGGCATCGATGGCGAGCAAAGCCTCCAGCAAAATAGCGCGAGTTTCTGGAGATGGCACTTCTGGTTCCGGCAAAGACGCCAGCACGTCCAGATAGCTGCGCTCCAAATCCTGTCGACGGAAAAAATCGACCACCAAGCCTTTTGCTATCGTCCCCAGATAAGCACGCGGTGCACGCACATCAGGGGATTCTCGCTTGAGCAGCACGCGCACAAAAGTGTCTTGCGCCAGATCAGCTGCCTGATGTCCGCAGCCCAGCTTCTTGCGCAGCCAGCCATACAGCCAACCGTGATGGTCGGCATACAGCGTGTGCACCTGTTGCTGAAGAGAGGAATTGGCTGAGGCCATTGAAGGAGCCGATACTTATTGAATGAGAATTGTTCTCATTTTAGCGCGCACAAATGTACTTGCGCAATGCGTATAGACATCTCCGTATGATCGGCACCACATCATCATGGAGCGATATACGTAAAATCCCCGCGACAGCTAAGTGAACGCGGAGATGAGCAGGTGTATGGACAGAACGGCGACGACTACGCGGCGGAGATGCCCAGACGCGGGAGTGCCCGGATACACGGTTTCGTTGTGTACGAACGGTAAATTGAAGAAATAAAGAAAATGCCCCGACTCACATCAACCTGAACGAACATTCAATCAGGCATGCAAAAATCGGGGCAGAATTCGAAGCAACTTAAATAAAAGGATGGATTAAATAACGCTACCGCAAGCGGCTCATTATTTCTTCACCAACTCCCATTTCCCAGCCTTGGCTTTACAAACTTGCAGTCCCAAGGTTTGGTCCTGCCCTTTTGCATGCAACACGATACTCAGATCACGGCAAGTTTTATCACCGGTGGTCGTTGTATTCGACGCGGTGATTTCTGCGGTGACCTGTGTCGCATTGCCTAAACCCTTGTTGCTCCAGTCGAGCTTCTCACCATCTTTTTTATTATCGAGCACATCGCCTGCAGCTTTGTGAAGAGAAGCGTTGTCCTTAGCCTTTAAGTAGGTAATCGGCGAATAGTTCAGGAATCGCAAATTGGCAGCTTGTATGGACGGCGTCACGAACATGGCCAACGCGGTAACAAACAGAATATTCAATAATCGTGTGCGCATTCATCTACCCTTTCATGTTCACTCAAAGAAGTACCCGGAAAATAGGGATAACAACATTACAACGACTATGAATGAATATAGTGAAATACAGTGAATGACACAAGCCCAATATCAAGCAGCTCCATATCCGCGATAATCAGAACAAAACCTGCTTCTTACTTTGTTAAACTCGCAGCACTTCCCGCCTCACTACCTTGATGACTTCGATTTACAGCAAAGTCACGAATACGAGAAACATGCATAACAAATTAATACTGGCGCTGACCTTGAGCTTGAGCGCGACCATCGCACATGCAGCCGGTGATGTAGTCGCAGGAAAAAGAGTATTTGCGAGATGTGCGAATTGCCATCAGGTAGGACCATCTGCGCGTGGCAATTTTGGACCACAACTTAATAGGATTATAGGAAGAACAGCAGGCGCAACGACAGATTACAAGTACTCGCCAGCGATGAAGGCATCCGGCATCGTATGGACAGAGAAGAATTTACGCTCTTTTATCAAATCCTCGCATGATGTCGTGCCAGGTAACAAGATGCGCTTCTTTGGAATCAGCGATGAAAAGCAGGTCACGGACTTGCTGGCTTATCTGCAAACCTTCAAATAAACCTGCTGCGATTAGTTGTAGTCAGCCTGCGCTCTATCCAGCAGCTTTTGTAACTGCTGCAAACCCTGCTCCCAATCACCCAGATTGGATTCGGAATTGATGTGACCCAAAGCGCCAGCGCTGATGAAGTCGCTGCCCCAGATATCTGCCCAGTAAGCAGCTCTGTCACCAGCCATCCATGGATCGTTGGTGCTGCCTATCACGATGGATGGGCACGGCAGACGCGCATCGCGCAAGAGATGGTCCACGCCGAACTTCTCGGGATCGGCCGGCGCAACCAACAAGGCACCCGCCAGATCAAAGCGACCACGGCTGGCCGCATGCATGGTTGTCAGGCAACCGAAGCTGTGTGCCACGATCAAAGTGGGTTGATCCGATTCAAGCAAGACTTCGGTCATGCGTTGCGACCAGCGCAGCAATTCCGGTTGCGCCCAATCGTCTTGTTCTACTCGCTGAAAATTTGGATAGCGGTTTTCCCAGCGTGTTTGCCAATGCTCGGCACCGCTGCTGTGCAAGCCCGGTGCCACCAGTACACGATAGTCAGATAAAGAAGTCATGATGCCAAGCCTGCCGTCGCGATAGTTTCCAGCTCGCTTGCACTCGCTTCCTGTGCAAAGCTCGCCTTGGGTTGATCCCACAAATAACCTTGCGCCAATATTGTTTGCTGAGCTTGTGTACCCAGTGTGCGCAATTTGTCATAAATCGCTGTTGATTCTACACGCTTGAAAACCAGCTTCACCTTCTGCTCGGCAGCCACCCGCAACAATGTCAGCGTCGCGGCTTCATCCGTGATTTCGCGTACATCGACCTTGATCACATCAGGATGCACTTGTTCCAGCAACTCCAATCCTTGTCGCGCATTGGCTGCATTTACCGCAAGGCGGAAACCATTGCGACGATAGTTATCGGCAACGTAATTCAACAACCATGCTTGATCCGGCTGGATCAATGGCAGTTGCAAAACGATTTTTTTATGCGGTAAGCCGAGCACATCCAGTACACGACGGAAGGACATGCCGTGATTGCTGTCGACCGCTGCTAGCAAGCGAGCATGCACGCTGAGGTAAAGATCGTAATCAACCATTTCCGGCTGACGATAGAAATTGACTGCATGCAGCAAGCGGCACAAACGATCCAGTTCGATTGATTGTTCGTCGGTGGCGCCGGTATCCAGCAACTTCCACAAACTCAAGCCTGCATCGCTTTTGGAATAACTGCGCATGAAGCCTTGCACACCCACTATCTCGCCGGACTCCGGCATGCGTATCGGCTGAAAGGCGCTGGTCAGTGTGGAATTGAAATAACGGCCGTGCGCCCGTCCCTGTTCATCCAGCCACAAGGTACTGTCAGCCCGTGGGGCATCATGCAGCCGTGAGAGATATTGTTGCAAGGCGGGGAAAGTCATGCTGCTCTTCCTTGATCATCAAGGAGACATCTGAAAGCGCGTGCCTCTATGGCAAGCACGCCTTCAGACGCGCCTTAGGTTCATAACAATTTGGCGATCGATACTTCGGTTGCCTTGACCAGCGCAACAACTTCGGTACCGATCTTCAGTTCCAGATCCTTGACCGAGCGTGTCGTGATAACAGAGGTAACAATACCGGCTGGCGTTTCTACATCCACTTCCGATACGACATCGCCCAGAATGATGTTGCTGATCTTGCCTTTGAACTGATTGCGTGCATTGATTTTTTCGATACTCATGATGTTTCCTTTGTGTAGGTTAAAAATTCATTTCAATAAAAATGTGATCAAACTGCCCAGGCAAATTGATTCACTGTCTTCAACAGTGATACATCGCCCAGAGAAGAATCTTGTGCATCAGCGGAAGGTGGAATCTGCAAGACATGTGCAAGGATTCTTTCTTCCAGTTGTGCGAACGTTGCATTACCGCGCGCACGTGGTCGCGCCAGTGGAATACGTTCATCCAATGTGATACGACCATCTTCGATCAACACCACGCGATCAGCCAAGGCAATCGCTTCCTGTACATCGTGCGTCACCAGCAAGGCGGTGAAGCCGCGCTTTTGCCACAGTGATTCGATCAATTGCTGCATCTCGATACGCGTCAATGCATCGAGTGCGCCCAGTGGTTCATCCAGCAATAACAACTCTGGGTCATGCACCAGAGCGCGTGCCAATGCCACACGTTGACGCTGGCCACCGGACAACACTGCTGGCCATTCACCAGCGCGTTCTTCCAAACCGACTTGACGCAATGCTTGCAGCGAATCTTCTTTTTTCGGCAAGCCGAGTGCAACGTTGTCCAGCACACGCTTCCATGGCAACAGGCGCGAATCCTGAAACATGATGCGAGTTTCCGGCGCACTCTTGCCATCACCGAAAGTGAGCTTGCCGCTGTCTGCCGTTTCCAGTTCTGCGATCAAGCGCAGCAAGGTACTTTTCCCGCAACCGCTGCGACCGACCACGGCGACAAATTCGCCCGGTTCCAATACCAGCTCGATCGATTTCAAAACCTCGCGGCCGCTGTAGGACTTGAACAGGTTTTCTAATGTGACTCGGATGCCCCGTTTGGCTGATGCCGGCGTCGCCGCAGCGACGTTTTGTTGTTCTATCTGATTTGTTTGCATGGTGTGTCCCACTTTCTTAATGACGGTAACCAGGATGCCAACGCAACCAGTAACCTTCCAATGTGCGTGACACGACATCAGCCAATTTACCGAGCAAGGCGTAGAGCAGAATGCCTACCAGCACGACATCGGTTTGCAGGAATTCACGTGCATTCATCGTCATGTAACCGATACCTGATTGCGCAGAAATAGTCTCTGCCACGATCAACAATACCCACACCAAACCCAGCGAGAAACGCACACCAACCAATATCGATGGCAAGGCACCCGGCAAGATCACATCGCGATACAAAGACCAACCGGACAAGCCGTAGCTCTTCGCCATTTCGATCAAGCCTTTATCGACCGAACGGATACCGTGAAAGGTATTCAGATACACCGGGAAGAACACGCCAACTGCGACCAGAAAAATCTTCGATGTTTCTTCGATCCCGAACCAGAGGATCACCAAAGGAATCAATGCCAGTGCAGGAATATTGCGGATCATCTGCAAAGTCGTATCGAGCAAAGTCTCTGCCGTTTTAAACGTGCCGGTCAGCAAGCCCAGCAACAAGCCCAGACCGCCACCGACGGCAAAGCTGGTCGTTGCTCGCCACAGACTGACTTTGACGTGTGTCCACAACTCGCCCGATATCGCCAATGCCCACGCCGCTTTCGCCACCGCAAAAGGTTCCGGCAAAATACGGCTGGAGAGCCAGCCGACTTGCGCAGCAATCTGCCAAATAGTGATCAACAAAATCGGAACTATCCACGGCACCAGTTTTTTCAAACCGCTGGCGCGCCATGTCGATTTTGTTTTGCCGGCAGCAGCGTTGCCAGTCGCAAGAGTTGGGAGAACAGCACTCATGGTAATTCCTTAGCTCTGCGAAACTTTAGGCAGGATGTCATTGGAAATGACTTCGCCGAACGGGCCAGTCAATACCGCGTCACCCGAACGTGCCTTGCCTTTGCCCAGCAACGGGAATACCAGTTCGGCAAAGCGATACGATTCTTCCAGATGCGGGTAGCCCGACAGGATGAAGGTTTCGATACCGAGGTCTGCATATTCCTGCATACGTGCAGCAACCGTTTCCGGATCACCGACCAGTGCTGTGCCTGCGCCGCCGCGTACCAGACCGACACCGGCCCACAGATTAGGTGACACTTCGAGCTTGTCTTTTTTACCGCCATGCAGCGCTGCCATGCGGCGCTGGCCTTCAGAATCCATCTTGTTGAATGAAGCCTGCGCACGCGCGATCAGATCGTCATCCACGTACTTGATCAATTCATCGGCAGCTTTCCATGCTTCTTCATTGGTTTCGCGCACGATCACGTGCAGGCGTATACCGAACTTCAAAGTGCGGCCGTGTTTAGCGGCACGTGCGCGCATGTCGGCAATTTTTTCTGCAACAGCTGCCGGTGGCTCACCCCAGGTCAGGTAGACATCGACTTGTTCCGCGGCTAATTCATGTGCTGCTGGCGACGAGCCGCCGAAGTACAGTGGCGGATATGGTTTTTGTACTGGCGGGTACAAGGTCTTCGCGCCCTTGACCTGTATATGCTTGCCTTCGAAATCGTAGCCGGCATCACCACCTTCACCGGACAATGAGGCGCGCCATACTTTCAGAAATTCATCAGTGATTTCGTAACGCTCGGAATGGCTTGCATGCAAGCCATCCGCTTCCAGTTCGGCTTGATCGCCGCCGGTCACGACATTGATCAACAAGCGCCCTTTCGACAAACGATCGAAAGTAGCGGCCATGCGCACTGCAAGACCTGGCGTACTCAAACCTGGACGTACTGCGACCAGAAATTTCAATTGTTTGGTTTCGCCGATCAAACTCGACGCCGCAACCCATGCGTCTTCGCACGAACGGCCAGTCGGCAGCAACACGCCGTCGTAACCCAGCGTGTCTGCCGATACGGCTACCTGTTTCAGATAATCGAAATCAACCTGACGCGCACCTTTCGAGGTACCCAGATAACGACTGTCGCCATGTGTAGGCAAAAACCAAAAAACATTCAAACTCATGATCTCATCCTTAAAACAAATCAGCGCCGCCTCTCATGCAGCGCTTACTGCATACATTCCGCTGTTACATTCTTTATCGCTTGACCAACGCATCCTTGACCGTGATCTTTTTAGGGATCAATTTCAGATTGCTGAATACATCGGCAATCTTTTGCTGCTCAGCGATCACTTCTGCTGTCACCGGCTTAACCCCATACGAATAACGCTTGGCTGCCAGTTCCACACTAGGTAAATCGAGGCCAGTCTGCGCCACGAGTACCTTGGCGACTTCTGCCAGATTCTTGCTGCTCCACTGATCAACCTGATCCAGTTCGTCCAGCAAGATGGAAATAATTTTTGGATTCTTTTCGGCGTAAGAACGTGCTGCGAGGAAGAACTGATGATTGGCAACGATGCCGGTGCCGTCAGCCAGTACACGCGCACCGATTTGTTTCTCTGCCGCAGCCAGGAATGGATCCCAGATCACCCACGCATCTACACTGCCGCGTTCAAATGCAGCACGTGCATCGGCTGGTGCCAGGAAAATTGTTTCGATATCTTTATAGTCGAGGCCGGCCTTCTCCAGCGCCTTGACCAACAGGTAATGCACATTCGAACCTTTGTTCAATGCGACTTTCTTGCCCTTCAGATCAGCCACTGTTTTCAGCGTCGAATTCTTCGGTACGATGATCGCTTCGCTGGCTGGCGATGGCGGCTCATTACCGACGTACACCAAATCAGCACCTGCAGCCTGTGCAAAAATCGGTGGCGCTTCGCCGACTGTGCCGAAATCAATACTGCCGACATTCAAGCCTTCCAGCAGCACTGGGCCGGCTGGAAACTCTGTCCATTTCACTTCGATATTTTCTGCAGCTAGACGCTTCTCCAGCGAGCCTCGACCTTTCAGGATCACCAGCGTGCCGTACTTTTGATAGCCGATGCGCAATACACTTTTCGCCTGAGCCGATGCCAGATTCGGCAAACCTATGCTCAATGCACCCACTGCAGCAGCAGATAAATATCCAAGTGTGCGGCGCTTAGCTAGTCGTTTATCGTTTGAAATGGTCATGTCGTTTTCCTTGTTATGCAAAATTTTGAGAAAAAATCTCCCCATCGGTGCTAGTAGCACCGATTTTTCAACACATCGGATAGAGATTTGTGCGTCAGACCTGCTTGCGCAGGCCCGGTAAATCAAACGCTACAGCGCACGCTAGAGAAAGGAATCGAGTCGAACTCGTTAAGCGTTGCTGCATCATTCAGCGCAGACAAGCTGGCAGAAAGGTTCTCTATGCCATCGCTCACGCGTTTGGCAATTGCAGCATCCAATGTCAAACCCTGCTCCGCCGACCAATTGATCTGCAAATCAGTCGCATAGATGCTCGGCAATACATGCTTGGCATCCAGCGCCGACAACACAGGGCGCAAACCGTAATCGAGAGCCAGCATGTGCGATTGGCTGCCGCCTGTTGCCAGAGGCAAGACCAACTTTCCACGCAAACCATCTTGCGGCAACAAGTCGAGAAAGGCTTTCAGGATTCCGCTATACGCCGCCTTGTAGACCGGCGTTGCAATCACAACGGCATCCGCCTGCGCAACTTGTTCTCTTGCCGTTTTCAACAGTTCATCCGTAAAGTCTGCATGCACCAGCGCCTGGGCAGGCAAATCACGTACATGCAGCTTCACATAACGATGACCAAGCAAAGCCAGTCTTTCGCCCACGTGATGCAGCAAGCGGGTAGAACGAGATGGTGTTGAAGGACTACCCGCGAGCAACAAAATATTCATTTCTATTCCAGAGATACGGCTTATTTTTTGCCTGGTTGATAAATCTTGTCGAAGATGCCGCCGTCAGAAAAATGATCCTTCTGCGCTTTGGTCCAGCCGCCAACATCTGCAATCGTGTACAACTTCAATTTTGGAAATTGCGCTGCATATTTCTTCGCTACTTTTTCATCGATAGGACGGTAGTAGTTTTGCGCTGCAATTTCCTGACCTTCGGTCGAGTACAGATATTGCAGATACGCTTCAGCTACTTTGCGTGTGCCACGACGATCAACAACTTTGTCGACAACAGCAACTGGTGGTTCAGCCAAAATACTGGAAGAAGGCGCGACGATCTCAACCTTGTCCGGGCCTAATTCTTTAATGGCAAGAATCGCTTCGTTTTCCCACGCCAGCAATACATCGCCGATACCACGTTCTACGAAGGTAGTCGTTGCACCACGTGCACCGGAGTCCAGCACAGGAACGTTTTTATACAATTTGGTGATGAAGTCAGTTGCAGTCGCTTCATTGCCGCCCGGTTGTTTCAATGCATACAACCATGCAGCCAAATGGTTCCAACGTGCGCCACCGGATGTTTTTGGATTTGGTGTGATCACGGATACGCCTGGTTTGACCAGATCGTTCCAATCCTTGATGCCTTTAGGATTGCCTTTGCGTACCAGGAACACGATGGTCGAGGTGTAAGGTGAGCTGTTGTGCGGCAAACGTTTTTGCCAGTCTTTAGCCAGCAAACCACGTTCAGCAATTGCATCAATGTCATACGCCAATGCGAGTGTGACTACGTCTGCATCCAGACCATCGATCACGGCACGGCCTTGCTTGCCGGAACCACCATGTGATGTTTTAATCTTGGCGTCATCGCCCGATTTAGCCTTCCATTCTTTAGCGAAAGCTTTATTGAATTCCTGATACAGTTCGCGTGTTGGATCGTACGAAACGTTCAACAACGACACTTCTGCGGCATGCACGGTCGGCGCAATTAATGCGAATGCGAGAGCAGTGCCTAATAATTTTTTGAGCAACATTTTCTTTCCCCTTGGGCAATTCGTTTTCTGGAGATTGAAGATTAAAGCCGCTCAAATAAAAACAAAACGAATTGTTTCATCGATCCTTATGCGTTTTCCGAATAAGGAATTTCTGCCCTTCTGCTGAAGAATCCACTCTTTTCCCGCTTTTTCCACCTCATACTCGTTTTCGTTTTTGTTGCTAGACTAAAAAAGCCAACAAGAAAGGAAAGCATGCAATGAAGTATCAACAACTTGGAAAAACAGATATCAAAGTTAGTAATATCGCACTAGGCACCATGACCTGGGGTGAGCAAAACAGCGAAGTCGATGCCCATGCGCAACTCGATATGGCGATCGCAGCCGGCGTCAATCTGATCGATGCAGCAGAAATGTATCCAGTCCCACCTAAACCGGAAACGCAAGGATTGACGGAACGCTATCTGGGTAACTGGTTGAAAAAATCCGGCAAGCGCGATCAACTAATCATCGCCACCAAAGCTGCTGGGCCTGCACGTTTACCGCACAATCCGAAACATGTACGCAATGGACAAAACAGCTTCGATCGCACCAGCTTGACCGAAGCACTGCACGGCAATCTGGAACGTCTGCAAACCGATTACATCGATATCTATCAACTGCATTGGCCTGACCGCAGCGTGAATATTTTCGGTCGGCAGAATTACGAGCATCATCCAGATGAAGACACCGTACCTATCGCAGAAACATTGTCGGTGCTGGCTGACTTCGTCAAGCAAGGGAAGATACGTTACATAGGCGTATCGAATGAAACGCCGTGGGGTCTGTCGCAATTCCTGCGTGCGTCGGAACAATTGAATCTGCCGCGCATCGTCAGCATACAAAATCCCTACAGTCTGGTGAATCGTTATTTTGAAATCGCGCTGTCTGAATATTCGCATCAGGAACAAATAGGTTTGCTCGCTTATTCGCCGCTCGCCTTCGGTGCACTGTCCGGAAAATATTTGAACGGTGCTCGTCCTGCAGATGGACGCATGACACTGTTCGAACGCTTCGTCCGTTACAAGGCACCGCAAGTGGAAACTGCTGTGCAAGCCTATGTCGATCTGGCACATAAACATGGCCTCGATCCGGCGCAAATGGCCCTCGCATATGTCAACACACGACCCTTTTTAACGAGTACGATTATCGGTGCAACTACTTTGCAGCAATTGCAAAGCAATCTGGACAGCATTCATTTAACGTTAAACGAAACCGTCTTGAACGCAATCGAAGAAATTCACAGTAGACATCCTAATCCTGCATCATGATGGTCTGCTTGCATGCAATCGGTCACATCCATAGATGTGTACTCGCATAAAAACTTTTTACGAAAGAGGACTATGAGCACAACTTATAACGTCGCAGTTTTTGTCGGCAGCTTGCGCAAGGATTCAATGAATCGCAAGCTGGCAAATGCACTCAGCAAACTTGCACCGGAATCGTTGAAGTTAACTATCGTGGAAATTGGCGATCTGCCGTTTTTCAATCAGGATCATGAAGGAAACCCATCGCAAGAAGTGATAGCCTTCAAACAAAAGATCAAGGCTGCCAATGCGGTTCTCTTTGTCACGCCAGAATACAATCGATCAATTCCTGGTCTCTTGAAAAATGCGATTGATACCGGCTCACGTCCTTACGGTCAAAGTGCGTGGAGCGGCAAACCAGGCGCCGTCATCAGCGTCTCGCCCGGCGCAGTAGGCGGCTTCGGTGCGAATCATCATCTACGTCAGGTACTGGCATCCGTCAATGTTCCGACCATGCCGCAACCGGAAGCTTATATCGGTAACGGAGGCAAATTGTTCGATGAGAACGGTGGACTTACCGATCAGTCGACAGCCGAATTCCTGAAGAAATTTCTCATTGCATTCGATCAGTGGATAGAACGCAATATCTAAGACTGAAATAAAAATCGGCACAGCAAAGTTTTTATACTTTGCTGTGCCGATTTTTATTTGTTTCTGATTTTTTAAACGATCAAGTCGCGTTCAGTTGCCGGTGAATAAAGGCCACAAAATAACCAGCCAGGTTGCACCTGCCAGAAACAGTGCCAACATCACCGCAGCACTGCCAAAATCCTTCGCATTTTTTGACAAGGGATTGCGTTCAAGCGAAACACGATCTACTACTGCTTCAATCGCTGAATTAAGCAGTTCAATAATCAGCACCAGCACAAATACACCTATCAGCAATAACTTCTGCAAAGCCGATACCGGCAACATCAATGCGGCAACCGTCGCGATCACGACAACGAATAATTCCTGACGAAAGGCGTGCTCGCCTTTCCATGCTGTCTTGAAACCTGCAATGGAATAACCCAAGGCAGAAAAAATACGCTTCAAACCGCTTTTGCTTTTGAATTCACTAATAGGTTGTTCTGGATAGCTCATGCGATTTCACAGTGAATGGGTTAAGAGGGCAAAGCAAGGCGACAAGTTGCTGCGATTATCAGTGCAACGGTAGATAGACACAAGCGACACCTGATGCTGCCCGGATTATCCCTGTCAGACCGTAAACATGGCGTTAAGTCCAATTTTGCGCAAATCCTATCGTGGCAATTCAGACGACAAAACAAGAGCTGGGCTTCTTTCATCTTTCACAATGTGATATAACATCCAGACTGCAATGCCCACATTGGAATATGAGAACAACGAATACGGCTGAGACAGACAAAACCTCCATTCAAGTCATAGAGCGTATGGTTTCGCTGCTGGATGCACTCGCGACCTACCCTGATCCAGTCAGCTTGAAGGAACTCTCCAGCGTCACGGGTTTACATCCGTCCACGGCTCATCGCATCTTGAATGACCTCGTCATCAAACGCTTTGTCGATCGCTCCGAGCCCGGCACTTACCGACTCGGCATGCGCCTGTTGGAGCTGGGGAATATCGTCAAGAGCCGCCTGGACGTGCGTGAAGCTGCGCTGGATCTGATGCGACAACTGCACCGCAAGACCAATCAAACTGTCAATTTGTCGGTACGACAAAACGATGAAATCATCTACATCGACCGTGCCTTCTCGGAACGCTCCGGCATGCAAGTGGTACGTGCTGTCGGCGGACGTGCACCTTTGCATCTGACTTCAACCGGCAAGTTGTTTCTATCGATAGATGAACCAAGAATGGTGCAAGCCTACGCGGCACGCACCGGTCTCGCCGGTCATAACAAGAACTCCATTACCGATTTATCGAAGCTGCAAGGCGAGCTGAGCCAGGTACGTGCACACGGTTATGCGCGCGATAACGAAGAGCTGGAATTAGGCGTACGCTGCATGGCGGCCGGCATACATGACGATAGTGGCAGACTAATTGCAGGCTTGTCTATTTCTGCGCCGGCAGATCGGCTACAGGAAGAGTGGCTGGAAGATTTGATGGATACCGCCAAGCAGATTTCTGCTGCGCTCGGCTATACAGAAACAGCATAATCATCGACGCCAAATAAATATCTGTTTGGCGTATGAAAGACTAATAAAAAAAGCGAACCGTAGTTCGCTTTTTTTATTGAGTGGATCGTTCAGCTTTGCACCGCATGGTGTTTGCCAGCGATGTTTTGCGGTTGCTGGGTTTCTATCCACTTACGTATCCGTGTTGCATCTCCCAGACGCGAGAGCTTGCCTTTGGAATCAAGGAAAATCATGACGATAGGTCGACCACCGATATTCGCTTGCATCACGAGGCAGCGACCTGCTTCAGAGATATAACCTGTTTTTTGAATACCGATTTCCCAATCAGGATTGGTGACCAGACGATTCGAGTTAGCGTATTGCAGTGGACGTCCGCCCGGTTCGACTATGTATTTCGTATCAGTGGAATATTGGCGCAAGATTGGATGGTTATACGCAGCCATCACCAGCTTCGCCAGATCACTTGCACTTGCCACGTTATTGCTGGACAAGCCGGTCGAATCAACATAGTGCGTACCGCTCATGCCCAATGATTTTGCCTTGGCATTCATCGCAACGACAAATGCGCGGAGACCACCCGGATAATGACGACCGAGAGCAGACGCTGCGCGATTTTCCGAACTCATCAAGGCGATGTGCAACATGTTCGCGCGCGACAATTGCGAACCTACGCGCAGACGCGATGAACTATTCTTTTCGCGATCGATATCTTCTGTCGTAACTTCCAGCACTTCATTCATGTCTTGCTGCGCTTCGACTACAACCAAACCGGTCATCAATTTGGTGATCGATGCAATCGGCAAAGTCACGTTCGCATTTTTTTCAAACAAGACTGCCGATGTGGATTGATCCAGCACCAGCGCGACGTTCGATGCGAGGGCCAATGAATCACGCGTCATGTTCAAGCCGGCGATATCGCCTGCGGTCAAGACTGGAGGAACGGCTGGAATAACTGGTTTGGCAACGCGTTGATAAATAGCCTGACGCTTGCCGTGCACAACGACTTCTTTTTTGACGAGCTTCTCGCTGCTGTTAAGCGAGACACTGTTGCGCTGTTTGGATTTCTTGTTGGATGCAACCGTTTGCTTGGTGTTGACGCGTTTGGTCGACTTAGTTGATTTACTAGCTTGTTTGGCTTGCGCGACAGGCTTCTTCGCAGCGGCAGCGCGTTTGGGTGCCTGTGCTTTTTTAGCCTGTGCGTTGGATGCGACTTTCTTGTTAGTCGCCTTCTTCGCAGTAGTGGAGCTCGGCTCTTTAGCCAACGCCATAGGTGCGTTGAAAATAACGAATAACGAAAAAAATATCCCCAGCGCGGACTTAAGCATCTGCGACTCCCCAATTCATACGATGAAATATGGCTTGCAGTTTAGCAAATATCGGAAAATGTGCAAGATAATTAGATAGTTAGCTGTTTTCATTAATCTACTTTCTAACTAACGATATCTTTTTCTTCACATTATTGGTGCAATTTTTGACTGAAAATACACCGCTTACGACCCGAATTTATTGCTACGCAACAATAATTTCCATAGGAATCGGCCTCTTTTCCGCTACTTTTTCACCACAAACGCTACACCTACGACAGCAAGCAACATGCCAGCCACGCCTATCAAACTGAAGGTCTCGTCAAACGCAGCCCACGCCATCAATGCAGTCGTTGGCGGCGTCAAATAAAGCAAGCTGGTGACCTGCGTCGCTGCACTTTTACGTATCAATGCAAAGAGCAGGAAAATCGCACCTATCGAGAGTGCAACGATGGACCACAGCAGCGCGCCGATAAAGCTGGGCGTCCACTGCACAGTTTCCAATGACGGTGAAAAGCCTTCAAAGTAGATGGCGAAAGGAAGTACCACCACGCACGATGCGGCGAATTGAATGATGGTGCCGGTACGCAGATCAAAATGCGGGCAATAGCGCTTTTGATACATCGTCCCTATCGTGATCGACAGCAAAGCCATCAAGCACAAGGCGATGCTTTCCCAGGTCAAACCGATCAGCGTAATTTTATTGGCAACCACCAGCGCCACACCACACAGACCGAAGATCAGACCTATCCATTGGCGACCGCGCACTTTCTCGCCGATCAAAGGTGCGGCAAACGCCGTCAATACCGGCTGCATGCCAACGATCAAGGCAGACAAGCCGGCTGGCATGCCCAGCTTAATTGCGCACCACACGCCAGCCAGATAACCGGCTTGCACCAGGATGCCGGCAACAGCGATATGGCGCATCGTGCCAAGCGGCCACGGCGCGCGCAGCAACAGAACCAGCGGCAGCAGGATAATCAACACGCCTATGAAGCGTAGCGCCAGAAAGGTCAACGGCGGCGCGTACGGCAGGCCGAACTTCGCCACGATAAAACCGGTACTCCAGATCAGCACGAACAGGAAAGGCATCGCTGCCAGCCATGGGCTTTCTGTTTTACTTGAATCTGTATGCATGCTTGTTTTCTATTCTTTCAATTCCGGACTGGAGTACCTGCACCCTTACTCTAGGCAAGTCCTTAGCGGCACCTCACCGGGCGACATTCTCGCATTCTTCAGGCAAAACATTTATTTGTGCATTGCAGCAAATATCGCTTGACACCATCCTTACAATACTTACAATGAGTCATGTTGCAACGCACAATGATCGTTTTTACCTACCGCAGTGATGTACTACCTTCACAAAGGAGAAACCCATGTTTGCTATTCCAGAGCAGTTTTCCGCCGCAACCAAACACCAGTTTGAATCGCAACTCGCCATACTGAATTCGCTCACCAGCACAGCATTCGATAGCGTACAAAAAATCGTCGACTTGAACCTGAGCGCGGCGAAGTCATCATTGCAGGAATCCGGCGCTGCTGCACAGAAGCTCGCCACCGCAAAAGATCCACAAGAATTTTTCTCACTCAGCGCTTCGCATGCACAGCCGAACGCTGAAAAAGCACTGGCCTATGGTCGTCATCTGGTAAGCATCGCAACCAGCACGCAAGCTGAATTTACCAAGGCAGCAGAAACACAAATCGCAGAAACCAATCGCAAGGTTTTGTCCTTGATTGATGAACTCAGCAAGAACGCGCCAGCCGGTTCTGAAAACGCTGTCTCCATGCTCAAGTCTGCAATCGGCAATGCCAGCGCCAGCTACGAACAACTCTCCAAAACAACCAAGCAAGCAGTTGAAGCCTTGGAAGGTAATTTGAATGCAGCCGCCAGCCAATTCGCCAGCGCAGCAGAAAAAACCACGACCAAATCACGTAAATCGTAATTTCTCAGAGCTCTCCTCACTGGCCTACGCGCCACTTCTAATGCCCCGGAAAATCGGGGCATTTTTTTATGCGCAAGCGTTATCGACGCCCCGATGCAATCGCACGTGCCAGAATGATGACGGGCACTATCGCAATCAATACGATGGTTAATGCAGGCAAGGCTGCTTCACCCAAACGCTCGTCAGATGCCAATTGATGCGTGATCACCGCCAGCGTATCGAAGTTAAATGGACGTATCGTCAACGTCGCCGGCAATTCCTTGACCACATCGACAAACACCAGCAAACCCGCCGTCAACACACTGCGCCATAACAAAGGCAAATGTATGCGCATCAACATCGACGTCATGCCATGTCCCAGACTGCGTGCACTGGCATCCATGGATGGAGTGATTTTGATCAAACCGGCTTGCACGCTTTGGAAGGACACTGCGAGAAAGCGCACCAGATAAGCATAGATCAAGGCAATCACGCTGCCGCTCAAGACCAGCGCCATACCATGCTCCGCATTCCAGCTATCGATGCGCGACATCGGAATCAAAATCCCCACCGCAATCACCGCGCCCGGTATCGCATAACCCATGCTGACGATGCGATTGCAGACCGCTTGTACTTTGCTATTCGTCACACGCGCTGCATACGCCATCAAGACGCAAATCACGATGGCAATCACCGCTGTCACGCCACCAAGTATGATCGTGTTGTTCAACCAGCTGAGATAACGTGCGCTGAACGAGATCGTTTCTTCCTGCAATATCAAGCGCAGCAGAATCAACAACGGAGCAAAGAATCCCAGCACCACCGGCAACGCGCAAAACAAAGTCGCACTCCACGCTTGTCGTCCCTTGAGCGTAGTCATCAACTGCGTTGCGCTACGCCCACCGACGGCGTAATAACGCGCCCTGCCCCGACTTTTTTGTTCCAGCAGCATCAAGACCATCACCGCTATCAAAAGAACGGCAGCAATTTGTGCTGCAGCCGCGCGGTCAGAAAAGATGTACCAGGATTTATAAATACCCGTCGTCAATGTCGGCACGCCGAAATAGGCAACCGCACCGTAATCGGCCAGCGTCTCCATCAGCGCCAGTGCAATACCAGCCGCCGCTGCCGGACGTGCCAAAGGCAAACTCACTTGAAAAAATGCCTGCCACGGCCCGGCACCTAAAGTGCGTGCGGCATCCCACATGCGCGGACTGCGTTCGATAAACGCATTGCGCGCCAGCAGATAGACATAGGGATACAAGACAAACGCGAAGAGGAAACCGGCACCACCGACAGAACGGATTTGCGGAAACCAGTAAGTCGGCCCTTGCCAGCCAAACAGCGCACGCAATCCGCTCTGTACCGGTCCGGTAAATTGCAGGAAATCGGTATAGGCGTAAGCGACCACATACGCTGGCATCGCCAATGGCAGGATCAAAGCCCATTCAAAGAATTTTTTACCCGGGAAATTGAAAGCCGCCACCAGCCATGCGCAGCCTATGCCCATCACCGCCGTCAGGATCGCAACGATTGCGGCGATCACAACGCTATTGATGATGTATTCCGGCAGCACCGTTGCCCACAGATGCGAGAAAGTGCTGATATCAGTACCTGTTTCAGCACCGGAAACCAGATTGGAGAGCACGCCGACGATAGGCAAACCCACCAGACAGGCAATCGCCAGCGATGCAATCAGCAAGGGATGCAAAGCGCCGCTTTGACCTTGTCTCTTATGCACGCAGATAAACCTGAATATAAAAAAGCATGAATACTCTCGCGATCGGCTAAACGAGAATTATAATCAATCGCTCATTTCGCCCATGTAATTATTTCCGGAACACTGCACCTCATGTCAGCCCTTCCCGCTCCGTCTGCGCATTTGTCAGTTGAAGCCATACGCGTTGGCTACCAAGTCGCGCATCAAATGCACGAAATCGTGCACAGCCTGTCGTTTGCCTTGCAACGCGGTGAGATCGGCTGCCTGCTCGGCCAATCCGGCTGCGGCAAAACGACCGTGCTGCGCGCCATCGCGGGCTTTGAATCGTTGATCGCCGGTCGCATTGCCTTGGGCGGCAAGGAACTTAGCAACGCAACACACACCACCGTGCCAGAAGCGCGCCATGTCGGCGTGGTGTTTCAGGATTACGCACTCTTCCCGCATTTATCGGTGGCCGACAATATCGGCTTCGGCTTGCGCAAGCTGTCGGCAAGCGAGCGTCGTACTCGCATCGGCAAGCTGCTGGCATTAGTCGGCCTCACCTCGCAAGAGAAAAAATTCCCGCATGAATTATCCGGCGGTCAACAACAGCGCGTCGCACTTGCACGTGCATTGGCACCGCAACCGGATTTGTTATTACTGGATGAACCGTTCTCCAATCTCGATGTGGATTTACGCGAACGACTCGCGACTGAAGTACGTGACATCTTGAAAGAAGTCGGCACCATGGCAGTATTGGTCACGCACGATCAGCACGAAGCTTTTGCGATTGCTGATCAGATCGGCGTCATGCAGAACGGTGTCATCGTGCAATGGGACAACGCCTACAATTTGTACCATCGCCCTGCCACACGTTTTGTCGCTGACTTTGTCGGCCTTGGTGTTTTCATGCCCGGTCGTATCGATCAGCACAAACAAGATGTGAGTATTGAATTGGGCAGCTTGCCGCTCTGCCACGGTTTGGAAGTATGCGATCCGAATGAGCAAGATGCACAACAGGTTGATGTATTGCTGCGCGCCGATGATGTGGTGCACGACGACAGTAGTCCATTACAGGCAGAAGTCGTGCGCAAGGCATTCCGTGGTGCAGAATTTTTGTACACATTGAAGTTACCGAGCGGCCAGCAACTGCTGGCACTCGTCCCCTCACATCACGATCACGCCTTGGGTGAGCGTATAGGCATACGGCTGGAAGCCGATCACGTCGTCACCTTTCCCAAGCAGGATTAAACCGGCTGCGCAATCAAAGGTGCTGAACTTCCACTTTCAGCAGATTTAATTCAGCAATCAATTTATCGAAGGCTGCAGCAGCTTGCTCCGGCTCGCCCTTGACACCGAGTTCGATATGGCGACGTGTCTCCGCATCGCCCACACTCGGCAAGCTGAACACTTTTACTTGCGGGAATTCATCTTCTATCGCTTCCATCAAAGGCGTCAGTGCCGATTCCATCGATTGGAAGACCAGCACTGATTTTTCAAACCGCGGCTGTTGATGAAATAAATGGCCGTAATGTGTATCCAATATCCATTCAATCATCGGCCACGCCATCACTGGGAAACCCGGCATGAAATAATGCGCGCCACCACCATTGCCGTGATGAATAGAGAAACCAGGAATCTTGTTATACGGATTCGGCACGATCTCCGCGCCTTGCGGGAATTCGCCCATCTTCAAACGATGCAAATTCTCTGGCTTGTTCAAGTCAAAAGGCACATTCGCTTCACGCGCCATCTCCAGCATGCGCTCTTGTATCTTTTGCTTGGCTTCCGGATGCAACTCGATAGGCACGCCTAGCGCTGCTGCCGCACATTGACGCGTATGGTCATCCGGTGTCGCACCTATGCCGCCGCAACTAAACACGATATCGTCACTGGCAAAGGTACGCTTCAAGGTCGAGGTAATACGTGCTCTGTCATCGCCCAGAATTTCTGCCCAGCCCAGTGACAAGCCGCGCACAGACAGCAGATCAACGACCTTGGAAAAATGCTTGTCGATGCGTTTGCCGGACAATATTTCGTCGCCGATGATGATGAGTCCGAATGCCATGGTTTTCCTTCTTGTGTCAGATTTGAGGAGTCTGTGGATTGCCTGGTTTATCTTCTGCCGGTGGAGGCAATACGATCACAGTTTCTGCAGGTGTCGGCGCTGTAGCCTGTGTGACTAGCTGCTCTGCAGCTTTTCCAGCAGCCTGCGCGGCGCGATACTGCGTCAATGCATCCATGCAGTAATGCTGGAACCACAAACCGCTGAAGATAAAGACCAGCACGTATAGCCAAATCGCACCAGCTGCCAGTACCGGGAAAAAGATCACCGATAAAGCACCACCCAGCCACAGCAAGGTCGGCGCAGCACCCATCGCGCCGGTAATCGCACCTATCACCAGCAATTGCCAGCGATGTATGCGCAGAATGATTTTCCGTTCCTCGGCATCAGCATGATCAGCCAGCGCATCGTAGGCCATCACGCGATACGTCAGCCAGCCCCACAAGATAGGCTGAATCACAAAGGTCAAAGGTGGAATCAGAGAAAGCGGCAGCGTAATCAGCCACAACACCAAAAATATCGTGAATGACGAAGTCGACATCCACAGGCTGCCAAAGAAAGTACCGCCTTTGCGCGCTTCCAAATCCTTGTATCGACGACTACCCACATGCTTGACGATGACCGGCATCGCCATCACACCGACAAAAATCAATGCCGTCAGTATCATCAGCGGCAACAGTATCCACATGGCAATCAAAGGCACGACTACGGTCTTGAATGCCCCCATACCCAGCCACATCAATAATTCATTGCTTACGCGAAAGCCGTCGTTCTCAACAAAATAGTTTTGCAGCCAATCAATCATGGGCTGCAGATACAGCCACAAGCCGACACCCCAGACCGCGATCGACAGCACGAATGGAATCACGCTCAGCATCAGCATCCTGAAGTGCAACTGGGATAGCAAGGCTCGTCCGAAAGACGTAAATACCGGGCGCATGATGAAAAATCCTATGAAAAATTCGGTTTGCGCGTCATAGCTTGTTCATACGTACAAGCCCGCACAAAGAATAAGCATTTTACCGTGCCGCCTTCGCCTGCGCCCGACAGGCAATCAAGTCCAGGCGCAAGGTCGGATAAAAGCGCCTTCACCTGCTACAATCTGCCCACTTTCTGACTTATTTTTCAAAGGAACAACATGGCTACTACCTCGACCTCCTCCGGCCTGCAATTCGAAGACAAAGTTGTCGGCGACGGCGCAGAAGCAACTGCTGGCGCGCACGTGACCGTGCATTACACCGGCTGGCTGCAAAATGACGACGGCAGCGCCGGCGCAAAATTCGATTCGAGCAAGGATCGTGGTGATCCATTCGAATTTCCACTCGGCGCTGGTCATGTGATCAAGGGCTGGGATGAAGGCGTGCAAGGCATGAAAATCGGCGGTACACGTACCCTGATCATCCCTGCATCGCTGGGCTACGGCGCACGCGGCGCTGGCGGCGTGATCCCACCAAACGCAACTCTGATTTTCGAAGTAGACTTGCTGGGCGTATAAGGCAAATCCGGTTCGCGCTGCGAGCAAGTATCTTCAACCAGCTTGTCATTTATCGGGAGTACGTATGAGCCTGCAAGAGCAATTCGATCAAGCATTAGCCGATTCCAAGACTTTGCCGGAGCGTCCGGATAATCTGACGCTGCTGAAAATCTATGGTCTGTACAAACAGGCTAGCGGTGGCGATGCAACTGGTGAACAACCTGCGATGACAGACTTTGTCGCACGTGCGAAATGGGATGCCTGGAATAATCTGAAAGGCATTTCAAAAGAAGATGCGATGCAGCAGTACATCGATCTGGTGGAAGATTTGAAGGCTTGATATAAGCTTTTCTTCCGCAGAAAATTAAAAAGCCCCGTATGTAAATACGGGGCTTTTTTATCGAGCAGACTATCAACTATGCTGCGTCGGCAAAATACTTCTTCATATTGCGCGCCACTTTTTCTTCCAGTGGACCAGCGAAAGCCTTGAACAGAAAATCCAGCGTGATATCGATTTGCGCTTCTTTCTCACGCAAGGCCAACGTACCTGCTACTCCGCTACGCTTGAACGACAGGATGTCACCATCCCATTGCGTCGTCATATCGAACTCTGTTGCCATCTTGTCTGCCACTTTTTGTGCAGCGTCTTTTGCCTGTTGCAGCGGAAGCTGATGCTCCTGCTTGATGCTGATATCTGCCATTTGCTTACTTCTTCGCTTTCACTTCCGGGTTGAGTAAATTCGGTGGTTGTTGTCCGCTTAAGGCTGCAACCAGATTGGTAGAAGCGCAATCAGACATCGCACGACGCGTTTTTTCCGAGGCGCTACCTATGTGCGGCGTCAAGACGACGTTCGACAAGGTCAGGAAATCCGGATGCAAGGCCGGTTCATTCTCGTACACATCCAGTCCGGCTGATGCGATGCGCTTCTCACGCAGTGCTGCAATTAGCGCGACATCATCCACAATCCCACCACGCGCAATATTCACCAAAGTCGCAGTCGGCTTCATCAATGCCAGCTCAGCGGCACCGATGATGTGATGCGTTTGTGCCGAGTATGGCAAGACCAGAATCAGGTGATCGGCACCACGCAATAATTCTTCCTTGCTGACATAACGCGCATTGTTGGCGTGTGCTTCCTGCTCTGGCGTCGCGCGGCTGCGATTGTGATAAATCACCTTCATATCAAAACCCATGGAGCGACGTGCAACCGCCTGCCCTATGCGTCCCATGCCCAGTATGCCCAGCGTCGCACCGTGCACATCCGCACCCAGAAATTGATCGAAACGCCAGTTCTTCCATTTGCCAGCGCGCAG
Source organism: Herminiimonas sp. GW821-FHT09C12 (assembly GCF_059416385.1). Classification (NCBI taxonomy): domain Bacteria; kingdom Pseudomonadati; phylum Pseudomonadota; class Betaproteobacteria; order Burkholderiales; family Oxalobacteraceae; genus Herminiimonas; species Herminiimonas sp. GW821-FHT09C12. Next base: position 7,049 of record NZ_JBWKPC010000002.1, on the reverse strand, counting down.
ATAATGTTCGGATTCCGATACGCAACGTGCATTCGCCATCAACAAGGTCCACGCGTAATCGGCGGTCGTTTCATTCAAAACATCCGGCGTATTCGTCACCATGATGCCGGCCTTGGTCGCAGCGGCAACATCGATATTGTTATAGCCGACTGCAACATTACAGATGGCTTTCAAATGCGGATTAGCAGCAATGACTTCAGCCGACATTTTTTCGCTGGCGGTAATCACCACCGCATCTTTACCCTGCATCTTTTCATGCAGTTCTGCTGCTGAAAAAATCTTGTCTTCCTGATTTGACTCAACATCAAAGTGTTGCTGCAAACGTTCGATCACATCAGGGAACGTTGCACGTGCGACGAGTACTTTTTGCTTCATATACGTCTCCTCAGGTGAAAAAGATGAAGGTCATCAAAATAAACAAGGGTACAAGGATCGCACATGACCACGCCATATAACCAAAAAACGATGGCATCTTGATGCCGCGTTCTTCCGCGATTGCCTTGACCATCATGTTAGGCGCATTACCGATATAACTATTAGCACCCATGAATACGGCACCGCAAGAGATTGCAGCCAGCGTTGCCGCCAGCGTCGTCATCAAGGCCGTTGCATCACCACCAGCCGTATTGAAGAAGACCAGATAAGTCGGTGCATTATCGAGGAAGGAGGAAAGAACACCCGTCGCCCAGAAATACATCGCATTGATAGGCTGGCCATTGCCATCCGTCACAGCACGCACGATGGATGAAAAGGCACCCGACTCGCCGGCGCGCAGCATCGCAATGACCGGGATGATGGTGATGAAAATACCGGCGAATAATTTGCCGACTTCCTGTATCGCCCCCCACGAGAAATCATTGCCGCTACGCGCGCTTTTAGGTGTCAGCCACAAGGAGAGGAAGACCACACCTATCAATGCAACATCACGCAACAGGTTTTGCAGTTCCACTTCATTGCCGAAGACAACATAGGTAATGCCTGACTTCCAGAAGCCGCTCATCAAGACCAATGCAACCACCAGCGCCAGCAAGGCAAAATTGATTTTCCCTTCAAAGCGGATCGCGGAATCCGGCGTTGGGTCCAGCTCAGGCGGTTTGATTTCTTCACGCTTGTGATAGTAGTGACTATCGAGCAGATAAAAAATAATCAGCAGCACAACGCACAGGAACAAGGTCGGTGCAAACAAATGACGCACCGTCCAGAAGAAATCCACGCCCTTCAGGAAGCCAAGGAACAGCGGCGGATCACCCAACGGCGTCAAAGCACCGCCGGCATTCGCCACCAGAAAGATAAAGAACACCACGATATGCGCGGCATGCTTGCGATTATCGTTGGCGCGGATCAGTGGTCTGATCAACAACATCGATGCGCCCGTCGTTCCCATGAAGCTGGCCAGCACCGTACCGATCGCAAGCAAGCCCGTATTCAAAGCCGGCGTACCGTGCAAATTACCGCGCACACAAATACCGCCAGCAACCACAAACAAGACCGTGATCAAAATCAGGAAAGGGAAAAATTCAGAGATAAAGGCGTGCATGGCACCATGCACCGCCGTTGCACCACCGAAGAAATACGCGCAAGGCAGCAAGAATGCCAAAGCCCATGCCAGCGTCACCTTGCCAAAATGATGATGCCAAAAACTTGGCGTCAATAGCGGACAGAGCGCAATCGAAAGCAACAAGCCGGCAAAGGGAACACCCCACAGCATCGACAAGCCGCTCCCGTTCAATTCTGCCGCGCCGCATAGCGCAGGGGTCAAGGCAAGCAAGCCGACGAGAAAATGTGCACGCATGGTGGCTCCGTATTGAAGGGATGCCATTTTAGCCCAGAAAAAATGTGTCTTGGCAGCAATGCAAACGTCGCTAGCCAGCCCATGCCGTACAAAAAACTGCTGAAATCTTTCCCGCATAAGACATGCAACGCATTTGCTTATTCGGAATCGGTATAACTCCGGTTTGTGAGAAAGAGCGATATGCCTTAAAATACAACGCTTTGCGGCTACTGCCCGGCAAGATGAATGTCATCTGCCTCCATCGAGTAGTCGGCTCTATTTCAAATATTTACAGTTAGGACTGGTATGACCCACGTAGTGACCGAATCCTGCATTCTCTGCCGTTACACAGACTGCGTAGATGTGTGTCCGGTGGACTGTTTTCGCGAAGGCCCGAACTTCCTGTCTATCGATCCGGACGAGTGCATCGATTGCGCAGTATGCGTAGCCGAATGCCCTGTCAATGCCATCTTTGCAGAAGAAGATGTGCCGGCAGATCAACAGCAATTCATCAAGTTGAACGTGGATTTGTCGCGCGAATGGCCATCAATCACCAAAACCAAGCTGCCGCTGCCTGAAGCGGAAGAATGGAAAGACAAGACTGACAAGCTGCAGTATCTGGCACGCTAAACCATCTCTTTTCGACAAAAACGCCCTCTGGTTCGCCACAGGGCGTTTTTTATTATGGGAACGGTTTTCCCCGCAGCGCATCAAATCGTTATTAAGTCTATAACAATCAATTACTTCATTGGATTGCATATAAGCGTTGTTAAACGATGAATAGTTATCAATGCTGCATTGCAATATAATAGTTTTGTCGTGACAATCGTTTTAACAACAGCCATCGGAAGAGGCCTTCCCTATGCTTTACCAGTTGCATGAGTTAAACCGTAGTCTGCTCAATCCACTGATGCAGTGGGCGGAAGCATCGTCCAAACTATTTAGCGATCCGGTCTCGCCGCTGGCTTATACGCCATTTGCGCAGCGTATCGCTGCCGGCTATGAATTGATGTACCGACTGGGCAAGGATTACGAAAAGCCGCATTTCGGTATCGAATCGGTTCCCGTCAATGGCAAGCAAGTCGCCATCGTCGAAGAAGTGGCGGAAGAGAAATCCTTCTGCACGCTGATTCACTTCAAAAAAACATTGAGCATCAAAGCCCTCGCCGCATTGAAGCAACCGACCGTCCTGCTGGTAGCACCTTTGTCCGGGCATCACGCCACGCTCTTGCGCGACACCGTACGCAGCCTGTTATCGGACCATGATGTCTACATCACCGATTGGCGCGATGCGCGCATGGTGCCGCTGACTGAAGGTCCGTTCCATCTGCACGATTACGTCTATTACATACAAGACTTCATCCGCCAGCTGGGACCGGATGTGCATGTTATTTCCGTCTGCCAGCCTACGGTGCCGGTACTCGCCGCCATCTCATTGATGGCGAGCGACAAGGATGCGCATTTGCCGAAGTCGATGACGATGATGGGCGGCCCTATCGATCCGCGAAAATCGCCAACGCAAGTCAATAACCTCGCTACCGAAAAACCGTACGAGTGGTTTGAAAATCAGGTGATCTTCAGCGTACCGAACAACTATCCGGGCTTTGGCCGCAAGGTATATCCTGGCTTTCTGCAACACGCCGGCTTCATCGCGATGAATCCAGGTCGTCATGCACAAAGCCATTGGGATTTCTATGAACACTTGCGCGAAGGCGATAACGAATCTGCAGAAGAACATCGCAAGTTCTACGACGAATACAACGCAGTGCTGGATATGCCTGCGGAGTATTACCTGGAAACAATCAAGACCGTCTTCCAGGAACATCGTTTGCCGCTAGGCACGTGGGAAATCGAAGGCAAGCTGGTCAAGCCCCAAGATATCAAAACCGTCGCCCTCTTCACGATCGAAGGCGAGAAGGACGATATCTCCGGCCTCGGACAAACGCATGCAGCGCAGGATTTGTGTTCATCGATAGCCAAATCGAACAAACAGCAATTCACCGCACCACAATGCGGACACTACGGCATCTTCTCCGGCCGCAAGTGGCGTGAAATCATTTGTCCGAAAATCGGCGAGTTTATTGCGAAGCATTCTTGATTAGCCGCTTCCCAGTTATAAAAAATCGCCAGTAGCAACATCAAAGTCCTTTTCTATTTGGCGCAGCGGCCCGTATAAGACGATAATTCTGTTTTATCTCTTACTTGCCCGCTGTGTCCTCTCCTCCTAAAAAATCGCTTGCCGATCAGCTTGAAGATCTGCTGCCACAAACGCAATGTACGAAATGCGGCTATCCCGCATGCCGTCCGTATGCAGAAGCGATGGCCGACGGCACAGCCAGCTACAACCAATGTCCACCCGGCGGTATTGAAGGCGTGGCAAGGTTGGCACATCTGCTGGGCAAACCCGTTATCCCCATCAATCCCGTTAATGGCCATGAACGAGCACGGCCGGTTGCCGTCATCGATGAGAGTCTGTGTATAGGTTGCACACTGTGCATACAAGCTTGCCCGGTGGATGCCATCGTCGGCGCTGCCAAGCAGATGCACACCATAGTCAACGATTTGTGCACCGGCTGCGATCTGTGTGTTGCACCCTGCCCGGTTGATTGCATTGCGATGGTAGATGTCACGCCGGGAAAAACCGGCTGGGATGCATGGTCGCAAGCGCAAGCTGATACCGCGCGTGAACGACACGACTTCCGCACCAAACGTTTGCAACGCGAAAAAGAAGAAAACGACGCACGCCTCGCCGCCAAGGCAGCAGCGAAGTTGCAGGCCGTGCAATCGGAAACAGCTATCTCGGAAGAAGAGAAAGCCGAACAGGTACGCAAGAAAGCCATCATTCAAGCCGCGATCGAACGCGCACGCTTGAAAAAAGAACAAGCGGAAAAGGACGCTAAATGAACGCAGAGAAACGACGTGAAATTTTTAATCGACTGCGCGCTGCCAATCCGCACCCTACTACCGAACTTGAATATCAAACGCCATTTCAGTTATTGATCGCTGTGTTGCTGTCCGCACAGGCAACCGATGTCTCGGTCAATAAAGCCACGCGCAAACTGTATCCACACGCCGGTACACCGAGGAAGATTTACGCACTCGGCGTCGAAGGCTTGATGCCTTACATACAAACCATAGGCTTGTATCGCACCAAGGCCAAGAACGTCATTGAAACCTGCCGGATTTTGCTTGCCGAACATGGCGGCGAAGTACCGCGCACGCGTGAAGAACTGGAAGCACTGCCTGGCGTAGGACGCAAGACGGCCAACGTGGTGATGAATACCGCTTTCGGCGAACCAACAATTGCAGTCGATACGCACATCTTCCGCGTCTCGAATCGCACCGGTCTGGCACCGGGCAAGAATGTCGATATCGTCGAACAGAAATTGATGAAGTTTGTCGCGCCGGAATTTCAGCAAGATGCACATCACTGGCTGATCCTGCACGGTCGTTACACCTGTATCGCACGCACACCAAAATGCTGGAACTGCATCATTGCTGATCTGTGCGAATACAAGCAGAAGACACCGCTACCGGCTAAAGGCGTGTAAGCCTCAGCCGGTGAAACCGTTTTTACAAAACGATAGCGCAGGCAGCTTCAAATGTCAGGCGTGGCAAACGCGGTTTGATTTTTTCGTGATCGCCATAGCCGATGCTGCAAATGAAGTTGGCTTTGACCTTGGTGCCAACAAAGAAAGCTTCATTCACTTTAGCCGCATCGAAGCCTGACATCGGGCCGCAATCCAGACCTATCGCGCGCGCCGCCATGATGAAGTAAGCACCTTGCAGTGAAGAATTACGGAACGCCGTATCTTCAGTAAACTTCTCGTTATCGGCAAACATTGCCTGCGTATCCATATGTGGGAACAATTGCGGCATCTTGCGCGGGAAAGCCATGTCCATGCCGATAATCGCGGTGATCGGTGCAGTTTTCACCTTCTGCACATTACCTGGAGAAACGCATGCCGCCAGTTTCTCTTTCGCTTCCGGCGATTTCACGAAGGCGATGCGTGCCGGCTGGGAATTCATTGAGGTAGGCGCCCACTTCATCAGTTCGTAAATTTCACGCAGTTGACCGTTGGTAACCGGCTTATCGAGCCAGACGGTGTTGGTGTGGGCTTGGGTAAAGAGGGTATCGAGCGCTTCTTGGTTCAGCATAGCGACTTTCATTTTCAAGTGTTCAAAGGCATGCCGCATCGCGGCAATAGTAATAAGCAAAACGGTAACAGATGCGTATGTTATCCGAAACCCGCTCAGCAGTTCAGGAGCAAGCCACGTACAATTGCGGTCTGTACCCAATGTTCGGCTTTTTGAATACCCTAATGTTTACACCTTCACAACACGATGTACGCCGTTTTTTCTGCGAAACCTTTCGTAAACAGCGTGCCAACGAGATCCTCACACCGCTGGAAGCGATTGCACGCGACTGGATCATCCAGCATCCGGAATACGCCGAGGCACTGGCCGATGTAGAAGCCGCATTGGCGCAAGACTATTCGGTGGAATCCGGGCAGGCTAATCCCTTCCTGCATCTGTCCATGCACTTGTCGATAGCCGAACAAATCTCTATCGATCAGCCGCCAGGAATACGCGCCGCCTACACCGGACTCGCGCGCCGTCTGGATTCAGAACATGACGCCCATCATCACATCATGGAATGTCTGGGCGAGATGATCTGGTCCTCGCAGCGCAGCGGCCTGCCACCCGATGGTGTTGCCTATATCGAGTGCATTAACAAGCGCCGCTGAACAAACTGCAATAAGGTAAGTAAGTCTTAGACGAACTTACCGATCTGCTTGACCACTGCCTCACGCACAGACCCGCTGGTCACAAAGGAATGCGCCATCTGGATATCGTTGTGGAACCAGCGATCACCGTCCAGACAAGCAGGAATCTGTTTGCGGATCTCGTCATAGGCGGCCTGTGTGCCTTGACCCAGTACAAAGCCCGGTAGCAAATCTTCCGTCATCGTCAAAGCCTGCGCTGCCAGCAACATCTCCACACCGATGATGTATTTCGTGTTGTTCACTACCGTTGCTGCCTTGCGCGCACACCAGGTTGAGTTGGAGACGTGATCTTCACTATTACCCTTGGCCGGGATGCTGTCGACACTACCCGGCATACACAAGGTACGGTTTTCCATTACCAATGAACTAAGTGAGCACTGCACTACTGGATAGCCGGTGTTGACGCCGCGTACGCCACTCATCAGGTTACGTGGCAAACCCCACGACAAGGTTGGATCGATCAGACGTGCTACACGGCGTTCGCAGATGCT